>NZ_JBOFKN010000211.1:0-12726 GCF_051657365.1 Paraclostridium sp. | reverse complement strand
AAACTTACTATAAAATAAATTACTAAGACTAATGAATTTACTATTGATTGTACTCTTCTTTCTACTAATATCTCTTTACTTGTTTCATCTTTCCAACTTATAAATTTATTATATAAATCATCATCTATTCTTGAAGCTGTAGGTTTATCACTCCCATTATATATTAAAATCATCGTAGCTACAGCTATCATTAAAAGAAGTAGTATTACACCTATTCTATCTTGACTATATCCTCTGTCACCTAGTAATAACACTGGTACTGGACATAAGATATATAGCATTATAGCTAGTGAGTGTCGTTTTGCATATTTTTTTCTATACTCTATTTCTTCTTTAGAGTAATCTCTACTTGCTTCAATAAGCTCATCTATTTTACCTATGTTTTCCACCGCTTTTGAATAAGCTTGATTTTCATCTAATCCCATATCTAATAAATCATTATATTTTTCATTTACATTTGATAATAGCTCTTCTTTTAATTCGTAAGTTTTTCTATTTTTCGGTGCCTTTTCAAATAAACTATCTATATACCTTTTTATTTTTTCATTCATTTTATCCACCTCTAATATTTTATATTAAACTATCAATTAACTTCTTTGTATTTTCCCAATCTCTTTTTTTCATTTCATATATTAATTTTCCTTCTTTTGTTATTGAATAGTACCTTCTTCTAGCACCTTTATTTTCATCACCCCAGTATGAGGTTATCATTTTATTTTCCTCCAATCTCCTAAATGCAGAATATAGAGTAGCTTCTTTTAATTCATATTCATTATCTGTTTTATTTTTTATATATTTATTTACTTCATATCCATAGCTATCACCTATTACGAGTCTTGATAATATGATTGTCTCTGTATGGCCTCTTATTAAATCTGATGTTATAGACAATATATCACCTCCTTTAGAATATATTTTTTCAGATTATATCTCGCCTGGCGAAGTATCTTTTTTACATTATATGTATTTAAAATCTCATTGTTTACTAATTAATTCAAAAAAAATAGCTCAAATTAATAAGCCGCTCTAGATAAATATATTTTTCTTTCGCTAACTTTCAATTTGAACTATCCTTTTTTATTATTTATTTAATTATTATCATTTCATGTCCATTTATTTTATCAATTTTAAACTTAATTTTATTACCAACTTTTGTAAAATTTATATTTTTATCATCTTGGTATTTTCTAATACTTTTTATATCATAATCATCTATTTCAATAGTAATTTCAGTGTTAAATAAAGGTATTATATCTTCTATTGTATAAATATCTTGAGATCTTTTTTCTGTTATGTAGTGAAGTATGTGTAGTACATATCCGTTTGTGTCCAAATTTTTTTGTAATGTTGTTAAAATGGTGGATGGTCCATCATGGCTTACTAATTGACTTTTCATTAATAATTCAATAGCATCATTTATAATTTCCTTACACCACTTGGCTGCATTTTTTCTATATATATTAAATATAGGATGTGCAAAGTAAATTCTATTTTCATATATAGTAGCTGCTGGGTTTCCTATTTTTTTACTTGAAGGTGAGTGTTGATGAGAACAAAACTGATTGTCTTCTCCCCTATTAAAATATGGGTTTACACTATCTAGTAAAACATAGTTTTTCTCACAATCTATATCTATTTTTCCTAAGTACATAACAAATTCTTCTTTAGGCAATTTTTTTCCGATTATATTATTTGGCATTATAAAATCACGATCATATTTTGATTTTGATAATCTTTTATTATTAAAAAAGTCTATTTCTTCATTTAAATCTAAACTGTCATATGTTCCGATTACTTTTCCACCTTTTTCAACATAGGCTTCTAATTTAGCCTTTAAGTTTTGATCTCCCTTTATAACATCTGGTATTATAATTAACTTATATTTGTTAAAATCAATGTTTCTATCAATTATATCAAATTGATAAGATAGCTCTTGAAGCATTCTAACTGCTCCTATAAGTGCTTGTGATGTGCCTTTTTCCTTGTTAAAACCTTCTGGTGTTAATAATCCTATTTCTGATATAACCTCAATATTTTCTAAATATTTTTCTTTTTCTTTTACTGATTTATAGACTTTTCCTATTAAATCATAAGAACCTTTCGATAAATCTCCATTTGGATGTAGTTGATCTCCAATCGAACATTTACAACCTTGTGCTAGCATATTAAAACATTCAAATTCTAAAGCTGCTTGATTTTTTAAAGAATGAAAATCTCCCCAATAAGTATGGAATTTTCCTGTCATACCTAATATTTCTTTTCCTAATAACCTTGCAAATCTTACTGTAGTTGGAAAATGATCATATCCCCATCCTCCACTTGGAAGAGATTCTAGTTCTAAATGAGTAAATGCATCTAATGAATCCCAAAAACGTGGCCCTATATGTGAACTATTATAAAAAATAGTAGCTTCTTTTGTTTTTGAATTAATTAGTTCTGTAATCTCTGTTCTAAACTCATTTAACATTATATTTGAATAAGCAAGTCTTTCTTCTTTTACAGAAGCATCTATGTTTAAAGCTTCCATTTTCTCTCTACAATATTTACAATTACAATCTATAGCAAATAAAATATCCATAAAAAATCCATCTATTTTTTCAAATCCTACAGATTCAATTATATCTATTAAATGATTTTTAAAATATTCTCGATATGGTGAATTCAAACATATTGTATTATAAAAATGTGGCTTTGCTACATTTTGAGTACAAATTGGATTATCATCAATATCACGACTTAGCCACTGAGGATAATTCTCACTTACATATCCATCCCACTGTACTGTTGTATATATAGGTACCTTTATATCTAGCTTATGACATTCATCTATTTGTTCTATTAACAAGTTTTTATTTTTCAACTTTGGATGTATCATTTTTGGATTATTTTTAGATGGATAGTATAACCATCCATGATGACATCTTGCAAAACATGTTACAGAATTTACATAGGCTTTTTCTAATATTTTTGCAAATTTTTTGCTATCAAAATTCAAACCTATATCCTCAATATACTCACTAGTATGAAAATCTAAATGTATTTGTCTAAAATTTAATTTTTCCATATAATCCCCCTTCATTTTTCTTTATATATAATTTCTCTACAATATAAATTAAATCCTTTATCAAAAATATTTTATAGACATAATATTTTCCATAAAATTCATAAAAATAAATAAAGGTAGCTATTATTTAGCTACCTTTGAATTAACACTGTTAATTTATATTAATTTGTTATTTGCTTAGTTAAAGCACCTTGTCTTTTTGCACCTACTTTTTTATCTACAGTTTGACTTTCTTCCAACTCTGATTGAAACTCTTGATTTCTTTGAGAATGATTTACCATAGCTTGTAATGATTGTGCTTCATTCTTATACTCATCATATTTTTTAGATTTTTTCATATAATCACCCTTTCTTAATTTCTTAATATTAGGTTGTGATTTTTTAACTTTTTTAAACTCTATAAATTTTACCTTATTAGTCTAAATTAAGCTTTTTAGTTAATGTATAATTTAACGTTATAAATAAAATAATAATTATAAATAAGTTTTGTAAAATTCCTATTGTCATTACTTTGGTAAAAGCTCCTATAAATTCTAAATTTGAAATATCTGGTATTGGTCCACTACCATTAATAATTGTATTTATTCCTTTTATTATTATATTAAAAAATAAAAAAATTAATATAGATGCAATATTTTTATATTTATTAAATATAGGTAATTGAGCAATTGCTAAAGAGTTGTATACGATAAATATAATTATAGAAATTAAGCTCATAATCAATATTAGAACAAAAAATATAACTATAAAATCTTTATTCGTTTGTGTTAATTCCGTAAAACTAATAATTTTATCATCTAGATATAACGTAACTCCTTCCCCGTAAATCACACCAATAGAACTTGATTGTTGTAACATAAGTATAAAGTAAGATATACTCGTTACTAAAAAAGTTGATGTTATCCACAATATACTGCATATATATTTTGATAATATAATCTTGTATGTTTTTACTGGTATTGTAAACATTAAATACCCTTCATCTCCTAATAAATTCTTCCTAAATCTATTTATACATACTATAATAGTTAAAGTTACTAAAGCTACAAGTAATGCTCCTATAATACTTACTACAATTTTTTGACCTACTACTGCGCTCTCACTAACCATAAAAAATCCATTTAAAATACACATACCTAGGATTACTAAATACATAGGTATAAAAAACTTAGAAGTTGACTTGAGTTCATATTTTAATAATTTTCCTAGCATTTAAATTCCTCCCTAAATAAAGAATCTATAGACATTCCCCTATTTTCTCTTATATCGTCTACCTCTCCTTGTATAATAATATCGCCATTAGAAATTATTATAACTTCATCACATATACTTTCAATTTCATTTATTAAATGTGTAGCTATTAAAAGGGTAGCTTCTTCATTATAATTTTTTAGTATAGTTTTTATAATATAAGCCCTAGATGCAGGGTCAACTCCACCTATCGGTTCATCTAATATATATAATTTTGAATCCCTTGACATTGCTAATATTAATCCTACTTTTTCTTTAGTTCCCTTAGACATTGATTTTATTTTTTCATTTATATCAATATTTAAACTTTTGATCATATCTTTTGCTTTATGCATATTAAAATCTTTATAAAAATCCTTAAAAAACTTCAATACATCTTTTACATTCATATCTTCATTTAAATAATTTTTATCTGGCAAATAAGATATAATACCCTTTGTATATATAGATGGCTTTACTCCATTTATATTAACTTCACCTATGTCACATTGCGTTAATCCATTTATTAATTTTATCATGGTTGTCTTACCACTTCCATTAGGTCCTAATAATCCTATTATTTTGCCTTTTGATATTTTTAAGTTTAAATCTTTAAATACTTCTTTTTTACCATACTTTTTATATACACCCCTGAACTCAACTATACTCTCACTCATTACTACCCCTCCATAATATTAGTGTTTACAAGATTTGTAATTTCATCTTCTTTATATCCTAACTTTATTAATTTCATTTTTAATGAAGTTATTTCTTTATTTGCTATTTCTTTTCTCATAGTTTTTATTTTTTCTTCATCACTTGTAACAAATCTTCCACTCGTTCTTTGGCTATATAATAGCCCTTCTCTTTCTAATTCTACTAAAGCTCTTTGCATAGTATTTGGATTAACTTCTGCTTCTCCTGCCATGTCTCTTACAGAATTTAGTTTAGATCCTATTTCAAATTCACCTGATATTATTTTCAATTTTAATATATCTACTAATTGCAGGTATATTGGCTTGTTATTATCAAATTCCCAGCTCAAGCTGTATCACTTCCTTATTGTATTAGTTGCTTAATACAATATTATTACAATTCCATCATATATGCAACTATTTCAACTTAAATTATAATATTAATTTCAAAAAAATAAGCTATCTCAAAATACATAGCAAAATATTTTCATAATTTGCATATTATTTTAAAATAGCTTAATATTTTTTAATTACAGTGCTAATTCTTGCTTTTGTATAACTTCTTCTTTTATAGTTTTAGTAACTCCACATTCTTCATTAGTATACTTAGTTTCAAAATTAGCAATTTCTTTTACGTCATTATGTCCATTTTTCATGGCATAACTATGATGTGCACTTTTCATCATTTCTAAATCGTTTAAATGATCTCCAAAAACCATAGTTTCATCATAATTTATATTAAACATTTCTTGTGCTTTTTTTATAGCAACACCTTTGTTAGTTCCAAAGCTCGACATATCTAACCAATATTTTCCTGATGGTGTCAATGTAACTTTTTCTATATTTTCATTTTTAAATCTATTATAACTATTAGTTTCTGCATTATCCATATCAAACATATTAACTTTAAATATCCCATCTTCTACATCTAATAAAGAATCTACCTTTATTACAGGCACATTCATTGGGAAATGTATATTAAGTAATTCTAATGCCTTGTCATCTTCTAAATATAGCCCCTTGGTACCACATAACATAGGGTATGCATTCTCTATGTCACGACCTATTGTAACTAACTTTTCTATGGTATCCTTTTCCAAAAATTTAGAATATATACATTCACCTTTGTAGTACATAGCTGTTCCATTTTCACAAATAAATAATAATTCATCTTTGTATTCATCAAATTTATATACTATATCTAAATAGTTTCGACCAGTAGATATAGCAAACATTATATTTCTTTCTCTTAAAGCTTCTATCATTTCTTTAAAGTCCATTGGAATTTCGTGATTACTATTTAGTAATGTCCCATCCATATCTGTTGCTATTAACTTAACCATGATATTCCTCCTATTTACCTAAATATTTTTATAAAAACAAAAACTATAAATAAAGCTACAATTGAAGAAATTACTGCCCTATGAGTTCTATTTAACTTATATTCATTATAAGCTATTGTTAATTGTTGAAGTGTTAATCCTACTAATATCATTTTAGTTATAAATGCTACTTCAACTATTTTAAGTGCAGATAAGAATGCACATATAACTATACATACACAAAGACCTATATTAAGTTGTTTTAATCTCTCATTATAATACAATTTTTCTCCCCCTAACCCTTTACTCACATACTATTATACATAATAAATACAAAAACTAAAAGATTTGTATACAATATTATAAATATAGAGTATAAACTTGCCTATATATTTATAAAGTTATAAAATAGAATAATCAACAAATGAAAGAGGCTGTTTTATGGATGAAAAGTTTTATGAACAATTATTAAATATAGATACTACAGGAGAAAAACTTTGGGATAAAAGTGTAAATCATTACCACCCTTATCAAGCAACTTCTTATGTTGCTCTTGATATATTATTTAAAAGTTATAATATGAATAAAGATGATTATGTAGTTGACTTTGGTTGTGGTAAGGGAAGACTTATATTTTATCTTAATAGCTTTTTTAAGTGTAGTGTTACCGGTATAGAAATGGATGAAACCTATTATAAGGATTGTTTGATTAATAAGGAAAATTATTTAGATAAACATAAAAGATTATCTAGTAAAATAGATTTTGAATGTATTTTAGGTCAAGATTATAAAATCAAATCTTTAGAAAATAAATTTTACTTTTTTAATCCTTTCTCTGTTAGTATATTTAGAAAAATTATAAATAACATATTAGATTCTTATGATGAAAATCCAAGAATAATAGACTTAATTCTTTATTATCCATCTGAAGACTATATATATTTCCTTGAAAATAATACAGGATTTATCTTATATGAAGAAGTTAAACTATATGGATTATATGAAAAAGACTGCTGTGAAAGATTTTTAGTTTATAGGTTGTATTCATAAATATAAAAATAGTTGGCAAAATGCCAACTATTTTTTATTTTTTCTTTTCTTTATTATAAATATTGCTAATCCTATTATTACAACTAAAGATATTGCGGCAACTATTAATATATTTTTTATATTAGGTATTTTAGCTGATGCTTGAATATTTTCAATATTTCCTAAGTTAAAGTCCCAGTTATATGTATATATTCCATCTTTTTCAGATGAAGAAGATGCATTTGATTCTATTAACTTCATCGGTGCATTGAAATGAAAGTTTAAATCAAAATTTGATCCTAGTAAATTAAGAACACCCATTTCTTCATTACTAATATTTTTTTGCATGTAATCTTTCAATTTAATATTTACATCATATGTCGTATAGAAAAATGTTTCTTCCTTTTTTATATTAACTATATCTGAATATTGACTTAACCCTTTATTATCCTTTAAATTTAAATCTTTTATATTCCCTAACTTTTCAGTTATTTTATATCCCGATTTCCCTGGTTCTGTAATTTTTTCAACATTATCATAATTTGATTTTAAATCTTGTTCATTAATACCATTCATTAAATAATCGCTACTTAATATTTGTGCTGATAAACTGGCATTTCCTTTTTTGTCTATATTTAAGCTTATGTCTGAGTTTACACAGCCTGTTAAAATTAAAACTGTCATAATAATTGTTATTGACATAAATAATTTTCGCATATGTTTTCCTCCTAATTTTAAGTTCTATAGATATATTATCATATTTTGTAAAAAAATATTTATTTATATGTAGTAAATATTTTCAACAATAAAAGCTATACTTTTGTATATATCTTCATGTATCATATAAATATATTATTTAATATATTTATAGAAAGGAGTATTAAATGTATAAAATAAAACACTTTAAGGATTTAACAGTAAATGAATTTTACGAAATAGCCAAAGCTAGATATGAAGTTTTCGCTTGTGAACAACATATTTTTGAAGAAAATGATTTCGATGATATTGATAAAAATTGTTATCATATTTTTCTTGAAGATAATAAATCTGTAGTTGCTTATGCTAGAATAATTCCTAAAGAATTTAGCTCTTATAGTGATGTATCAATAGGTCGTGTTTTAGTTTTAAATGAGTATAGAGGCAAAAAAATAGCTCAAGATATGATGCTTAAAGCTATAGATTTTGTTCAAAATAACTTAAAAGAAAATCATATAACTTTATCAGCTCAAGAATATATAAAAACTTTATATTCATCTATAGGTTTTAAAGAAATATCTGATGTTTATGATGAATGTAATATTGCACATGTTAAAATGAGGTTATAATTATATATCGTAAAAAAGACCATCTCAAATAATCTTTTGAGACGGTCCTTGATTTTATAAAAAAATAAATTTAAGGATAAATAATATACTTAAAACTATAAGAGATACATTAACTTTTTCTTTTTGACCACATATAAGTTTTAAAATCGTATAAGATATTATTCCAAATATAATACCATCAGCTATACTATAAGCTAGTGGCATCATAGCAAATGTTAGAAATGCTGGTATTGCATCTGTTGGGTCTTTAAAATTTATTTCTAATACAGAACTTGCCATTAGTACTCCAACTAATATTAAAACAGGTCCTGTGGCCTGTGGTGGTATCGCTGTAAATATAGGTGCAAAGAATAGTGATATTAAAAATAAAAATCCAGTAGTTATTGCTGTAAGTCCAGTTCTACCACCTTCTGCTATTCCTGCTGAACTTTCAACATAAGAAGTAACTGTTGATGTTCCAAGTAAAGCTCCACAAGTGGTTCCTATTGCATCTGCCATTAGTGCTTGTTTAGCACGAGGAAGTTTTCCTGATTCATCTAATAAATTCCCCTTAGATGCAATTCCAACCAAACATCCAACTGTATCAAATAAATCTACAAATAAAAATGTAAATACTACTATTATCATATCAAAACTAAATATTTCAGCACTTGATACTTCAAAAGCTTTTAAAAATATAGGTTCTAATGATGGAACATTTGAAACTATAGAGCTTGGTAGTTCAACTAATCCACATACCATTCCAAGTGCTGCTGTTATTATCATAGATAATAAAAAAGCACCTTTAATATTTTTACACATTAATACAGCCGCTATTATAAGTCCTATTATAGATAATATAACTAATGGTGATTTCATGCTTCCAAGACTTAGTATTGCTCCTCCTGGTATTACAATTCCTGCATTAACTAATCCTATAAAAGCTATAAACAAGCCTATACCCGCTGTAACTGCATGCTTTAAAATCGGAGGTATACAGTTTATTATTTCTTCTCGTATGTTCGTAGCAGTAAGAAGTATGAATATTAGTCCTTCAATAAATACTGCACATAATGCAAATTGCCAACTATGTCCCATACCTATAACTACACTATATGCAAAAAACGCATTTAGTCCCATACCTGGTGCTAATGCTATTGGATAATTTGCTAAAAACCCCATACATAAAGTTGCTATAAATCCAGCTATTGCAGTTGCTGCAAATACTGCATTCTTATCCATACCTGCATCACCTAAAATATTAGCATTTACAACTAGTATATATGCCATAGTCATAAATGTTGTAACTCCTGCTAGTATTTCAGTTTTTACATTAGTGTTATGTTCTTGTAATTTAAATCTTTTTTCTAAAAATTCCATAGAAAACACACACCCCTTAATTTTTGTAGCTAAAGTTTAGCTTACTTAATTATATGTGTTTAGGGTGTGTCTTTTAACTAATCTACTTGTACTTTTATTTATATTTCAATAAAATTAAAATTATCTACATCAAATAACCCTCTATCTGTAAGTTTTATATGTGGTATTACTGGAAGCGCTAAAAATGCTAGAGTCATAAATGGCTCAATATCTTTACTTACATTTAGCTTATCATAAGCTATACAAAGCATATTATCCAATTTATCACTTACATATTTTATATCTTTATCACTCATAAGACCAGCTATAGGAAGACTTAAACTATCTAGTATTTCCTTATTAGAAGAAATTGCTAGTCCTCCACCAATTCTTTTTATTTCATCTACTGCATTTATTATATCTTCATCATTGTCCCCAACAACAATTATATTATGGGAATCATGAGCTACAGTTGAAGCTATAGCTCCATTTTTCAACTTGAAGTTTTCTACAAGTCCAAGCCCTATACTTTTTTTATCTGTATGTCTTTCAATTACTACAAGTTTTAATATATCTATATTTTTATCAAATTTAAATTCATTATTTTCAACTGCTACTTTTCTTATTAATTTTTCAGTTACTAAATTATGAGGAAGTAAACCTATAACATTAGCTGTTTCTTTTTCTAATTTTATTTTTAAATCTTCTTTTGTTAAATTTGATATCTTAATTGTATTTGTAACCTTTGAACTATCAACCTCTTTTACTTCAAATAAAGTTTTTTTATCTTTTGCTACCAATTTACCATTTTTAAAAACTTGTAATACGTTAAATTCATCTAAATTATCAACTACGACTATATCTGCAATATATCCTGGAGCTATAGCTCCTATAGTTTTTAAATTATAACAATTTGCAACATTTAGTGTTGCCATTTGAATTGCTGTTATAGGATCTACATTATTTTTTATAGCAATTCTTATGTTATTATCTATATGTCCGTTTTCAAGTATATCTTGAGGATGTTTATCATCTGTACAGAATAAACATCTTTGATAATTGTAGTTATTAACTCCTTTTATTAAAACCTCTAAATTCCTAGCTGCTGAACCTTCTCTTATCATCACATACATACCTAGCCTTATTTTTTCAATCATTTCCTCAACTGTAGAGCATTCATGATCTGTACTTATTCCACTAACTACATATGCATTTAATCCTTCATTACTTATATTTGGTATGTGCCCATCTATATATTTATTATGCTTTTTAGCTAAATCTAACTTATCAATAACAACTTTATCTTCATTTACAACCCCTGGATAGTTCATCATTTCTCCAAGTCCCAATATTCTTTCATGGTTTATATATTTTTCCAAATCTTTTGCTTCAAGCCTTGCCCCTGAGTTTTCAAAATCTGTTGCTGGTACACAAGATGGTAACATCAAGTATACATCTAGTGGTGTTTCTTCGCTTTCTTTTAGTATATATTCAATTCCATCCATTCCACATACATTAGCTATTTCATGAGGATCAGTTATTATAGTCGTAGTTCCCCTAGGAATTATGGCCTTTGAAAATTCTACAGGAGATACCATAGAAGATTCTATATGAACATGAGGATCTATAAATCCCGGAGTTATATATTTCCCTGTTAAATCTATATTTTCTATACCTTCATAACTTCCTATCCCAACTATTATTCCTTTTTCTATAGCAACATCTGCTTTTATTATTTCATGAGAAAATACATTAACTATATTAGCATTTTTTAAAACTAACTCAACTTTCTTTCTTTTCATACTAAACTCCATTAAATTCATTTATATCCTCCCCCATATTTAATTTATTTAATTTATTATATTAATTTTGTTGTCAGTATTATACTCTAGATAAATTATTCTAATAATACACTTTTTAGTTTTACTTGTCTACAATTATTTTCCCTATGTTTTAAATTTTCAGAAAAATATTTTATAATAAAAAACTACCTCTAAAATATTAGCATTACTCTTTTCTAATATTTTAAAGGTAGTTTTTATTTTCCTAATTTATTATTTCTAAAAAATCAATTATAGTTTGTTCCATATAACTTCCTTTTCTATATAATTTTTTAATTTTTATTTTTTCAACTTGATTATCTGCCATATCTATAGTTCTTACGTTACTTGGTAATTCTATAAATGAACCTATTTTTTTAAAATTGCTATCTAAATATATGAATATAGGTATTTTTATTTTGCCATCATCACTGTGAGTTTTTATTATTTCTTCATTACCTTCTCTAGTTTGTAGCCTTAATTTTATATTTGGATTTAATTTGGTTAGATAATCTATAACAGTTAAATTTATTTGACAATCAGGACACCATAGTTCTGAGAAACCGAGTATATTTATTTCCTTTTCGATTGATTTAATCTTATTTATAGTTTCTTCTGTTATTTCCATATTTGCTCTGTATTCATTAGACTTTTCTTGATATGCTAAATCCGATTGATTAAATTCTTGTTCAAAATCATATCCACTTTCAAATAATTCTTTTAAAACCATAATAAATATAATCCCCCATTTTAAAGTAACTTATTTCATACCTTATATTATATGTAAAAATTTTTCTTAAAATTAGTATTTTAAGAAAAATCTTTTTAAATATGATATATTTTGAACTAGTTAAATAATATTATTTAATTGTGTAAAATATATTTAAAGTTTTGAAATATAGG
>NZ_JBOFKN010000210.1:0-11112 GCF_051657365.1 Paraclostridium sp. | reverse complement strand
ATCTTTAGTTTTCGATATATTACAATCAACATTAACATCATTGATACAACTTATCATATTAAATATAGATATATTCTCTAACTTGATATACAGTTTATCAAGTTCTTTTTTTATAATTGTTTCTAGTTTCTTTAAATCGTAATTTATATCTTTATTTCTAAAATTATCAATAGAAATATACATATCTATATGATTTATTAAGTATTTTTTTATTTTGTATATTTCATCTGTTGTTATTTTTTTAGACTCCTCAAACTTGTGCATATCTAAATATAACTCTCGTTTATAATTATTTATATATATTGTTATGTTATCTTTCATTATTTGTAAATTTTTATACTTAGCCTTTATTTGAATTTCCTGTGAGTGCTTTTTAAAATTTTCATTTATACTATCTATCAAATCACCTATATTGCTAGATTTTTCAAGGTTAATATCTTTTTTTTCATATCCTTTCAAAGCTTCTTTTGAAGACATTAATATAATATCTTTAAAGTGATTTGAATATAAATCATTTACCTTTTCAATTACTTTTTCCATATCAGATTTTTTATTTTTTATAATATCCATTTTATTTATAACGCAAATTATATTGTTATTAGTTTTATCAATTTCATATTCATCTTTTAAAGTTATTAATAAATCATTACTAGATTTTGAAACTACATTTTGACTATCTAATATCCAAATAACACCATCTGCTCTTCTATAATAATTTTTCATCCTAATTTCAGTATTTTTAAGTAAACTTTGATTTAAGCCAGGCGTATCTACAATTATAAAATCATTTAATATTCCTTTTTTATTTATATAATATCTTACTTCACATATATTTGTTTTATATAAATACTTTTTTTCTAGCTCTTTTTTATATTCTTTTAGCTCCTCAATATTTCTTTTTTTTATCTTTTTATAATTTTCAAGTTCATTTTGTATAAAAACTCTTGAATCTAACCTATTTTTTTCTTCATTTTTAAGTATCTTTTTTCCATTCTCATAATTAAATTTTTTAAGTTCATTATCATCATAAATAATTTCTATTTTTTCGTTTTCTGAGCTTATAAGCAAATCTAGTTTCCACGTATTTGGTATATCTTTTATTTCTAACAAATTTTCTTTTATTAATGCATTTATTAACGTTGATTTACCATATTTACCTGGACCTATAATAAATAATAAAAATGGTCTTTTTAATTCCTCTATGCTTTTTTTTACTAAGTTAACTTCTTTTTCTATAGTATGAATAAGTTGATTAGCTTTACTGTCTTTACTAAATGATTGCATCTTAATTGTATTTAAATTTTTATCTAATATCTTTAAATCATATATTATTTCTTTATAAACTTTTATTCTATTTGAGCTTTGCATACTATCAATCCTCGTAATAAGTTTATTTAATATACTATTAGTATATTAGCTACATACCCTTTAATATGATTTATTTACATAAAAAACGTGTAGATATAGTTTTCATTTAAACTGTATCTACACGTTTTTTGCAAGTAATTTTATTATAATTCATGATTTTTTAGTAAAAATGCTTTAATTGCTTCAATCTGCTTGGATGTCTTAATTTTCTTATTGCCTTAGCCTCAATCTGCCTTATTCTTTCTCTTGTAACTCCAAAAACTTTCCCTATTTCCTCTAATGTTTTAGGTATATCATCATCTAATCCAAATCTCATTCTCAATACTTTTTGCTCTTGTTCACTAAGTCCTGTTAATAGTTCCTCTATTTTCTCTCTTAAGTTGTGTTGTTCTACCTCATGCATAACTACATCTCCAAAATATGCATCAGATGGTATAAATTCAACTAAACTACTATCTTCATCTTCTTTTATAGGTGTATCTAATGAAATTATATTTTTATCTCTTTTTAATAAATCTATAACCTTTTCAACCTCTATATCACATGCCATAGCTAATTCTTCTATATTAGGTTCTCTTTGAAGTTCTAACGATAATTCTTGTTTCTTTCTTTTTACAAAATTAATTCTTTGATGAAGATGAACTGGTATCCTAATAGTATTTTCACAGTCATCTATATATCTAGTTATACTCTGTTTTATCCACCATGTAGCATAAGTACTAAATTTATATCCTTTTTTATAATCATACTTTTCTACAGCTTTTATAAGTCCAATATTTCCAGCTTGAATTAAGTCTAGCATATCAATATTTTCTTTTCTATATTTTTTAGCAATACTAACAACTAATCTATAGTTTGCATTAATAAATTCCTCTTTAGCTCCTATAAATGATTCATCTATCTTTTTAGCTAACTCAACTTCCTCCATTGCAGATAACATTTTATATTCTTCAATCTCTTTTAAGTACATTTTCATAGCATTTGATGAATTTGATGAATCACTATAAATATAATTTTCGTAAGTATGTTCTCTTTTAGCCCCCATAATCTACCCCTTCTATCTCTAATAATTTGTTAATCAGTTTTAAAAAGTATCTGTAGTTTTGTCCCCATGTTAATATTATGTAATCCCTGTAAAAAAAAGACTTTTTAATTGTCAACAAATTCCTTTATCTATTATTCTACATTCATATATCAAAACCCTTGATTTTTTTTATATTTTTTTAAAATAATCTTATATTAACTTTTTTTTTGCTAAAAAGAACAAAAGACCGCACAATGTGCAGTCTTTTATCCTCGAACGACAAAGTTAAATCCCTATTAATAAATCCAATAATAAACTTGCCCCTATATTACGATAAAATACCAATGAGATTATAACAAATTTATAATACCATTAATAAAAGGGGTTAGTCAAGCTAAACCCCTTTTTATTAATGGTATTATAAATTTTAAAATATTTTATTACTTATTATCGTGGTTACACCCACAGCTTCCGCCACAACATTCATGATCTTCTCCATGATCGTGTCCACATCCGCATTCATGACTTTCTTCATGTTCTTTTACTTGTTCTTCCATTTCGAAGAATTCCTTTACCATTACATCGTATTCAGGTAATGCTTCTTCTGTACCGTACTCTTCCCCAGTCCAGTTTGCATACATCATTTCATTTCCGTTAGTTAAAACTGCTCTTCCTGCTAAAGTTATATTATCTACATCTTCTAAGAAATTTACAGCTTCCTGTGCTACTTCTCCTTGTAGTGGAGTCTCTTCATCTAAACATTTAATTATCATAACTGGTGCATAATAGTCTTCGTTATCTTTTACATTTACCATTATATCTATAACTCCATCTGCACCCTCTTCAAATTCTGATAATGCTACATCTGTATCTATCATCTCTTGTGGAATATATAAATCTTCCATTAAGTATTTTATAACTCTATCTTTTACTAATTCTTTTGACATAATATTTCTCCTTTCATCTTTTGCCAATATTGCCTTTTTATAGTATACCATATTTTTTATTTTTTCAATAACATAACTAGATATTTTAAACTTTTTATCTATATTTCAATGTTTAATAAAGTTATACCCATCAATATAGTTTTTACTCTTCATTTAATAAATATACTCTATATTATTACATAATTGTTATTTATATATAATTTTTACATAAGTTAACATTACAAAATTATTAATCTGTATGTTATCATTATAACTACCCAAGGGGGTACTCGTATCCACTAGGTTACAATTCGGTAACATTTACAGAAAATTAAATTATAAATATTTTAAAGAGGTGACTTATGAATAAAAAATTAAAAACATTATTATCATTAGGTGTAGTATCAGTTTTAAGTGCATGTGCTACATTCCCAGTTAATGCAGCTTCAAATGAAACAGTAAATAAGAAAATTTATTGTAATAATAATAGCTATAACGAGTATATGTGTGTAAACGTACAAGGTAAAGATTGCTATACTCCCGTAAAACCTATGAGTACTTTAATACAAGAGTTATTGAAAAATAAATCAAACTGTTTGAGCAAAAATATTCATATTACTACTAATACTACACAAAGTAAGCTAGAAGAAAATTCAACTTCTAAGCCTGAAACTCCTTCTACTGAGAATAAACCTTCTACTCCAGATGTAGATGTTAATGTTCCACAAAATAAACCAGAAGGAAACACTAATTCTAAGCCAGAAAATAAACCTGAAACTCCTTCTACTGAGAATAAACCTTCTACTCCATCAGGAAATTTTGCAAGTTTCCAACAAGAAGTTCTAAGTTTAGTAAATGTAGAAAGAACTAATAGAGGATTACAACCATTAAAATTCAGTAGTGAGCTATCAAAAGTTGCTACTTTAAAATCTCAAGACATGATAGATAAAAACTACTTTGATCATACATCTCCAACTTATGGTTCTCCATTTGATATGATGAAGCAGTTCGGAATAAGCTACAATGCAGCTGGTGAAAATATAGCTATGGGTCAAGAAACTCCAAAAGAAGTTATGAACTCATGGATGAACTCTTCTGGTCACAGAAAAAATATATTAAACCCTGATTTCACTGAATTAGGTGTTGGTATAGCATCAAATGGTTCTTCTTTATATTGGACTCAAATGTTCATAGGCAAATAATAAATAGAACGATAAAAGGTATAGCTTATAAGCTATACCTTTTATCGTTCTATTTATTAAATTGACTATTATAAAGTTCAGCATAAAATCCATCCTTTTCAATCAATACATCATGATTTCCACTTTCAATTACATTTCCTTCTTTCATTACTAGTATTATATCAGCATCTTTTATAGTGGATAATCTATGCGCTATTACAAAACTAGTTCTTCCAATCATCATTTTATCCATAGCTTTTTGTATATTAAGTTCAGTCCTAGTATCAATACTGCTAGTTGCTTCATCTAATATTAATATTTTAGGATTAGATATCATAGCTCTAGCTATAGTCAATAACTGCTTTTGACCTTGAGATATATTAGATCCTTCTTCATTTATTATTGTATCATACCCTTTAGGTAAAGTTTTTATAAAATGATTTGCATTAGCTGCTTTCGCTACATATATAATTTCCTCATCACTAGCATTTTCTTTCCCATAAGCTATATTTTCTTTTATACTTCCTTTAAATAACCACGTATCTTGTAATACCATCCCAAACATCTTTCTTAAATCAGATCGCTTCATATCCTTTATGTCTATATCATCAATCAATATTCGTCCGCCATTTAATTCATAAAATCTTAATAACAAATTTATAAGTGTTGATTTCCCTGCTCCTGTTGGTCCTACTATCGCAACTTTTTGCCCCGGTTTAACCTCTAAATTCATATCTTCTATTAAAATTCTATCATTACTATATCCAAATCTTACATGTTCAAATACAACTTTTCCTTTAGTATCTTTTAAAATTTTATTATTCTTATAATCTGGTACTAATTCTTTCTCATCTAAAAGTTCAAATACTCTCTCAGCTGATGCAACGGTAGATTGAATTATATTTGCAATATTTGCTGTTTGACTTATAGGCTGACTAAATTGCTTTGTATACTGAATAAAAGCTTGTATATCTCCTATTTGTATACGCCCTTGAGTAGCTAGTATAGCACCTATGACAGATACAAATACATACCCCACATTACTTACAAAGTTCATAATTGGCATCATCATTCCAGACATAAATTGAGCTTTCCATGCATTTTCATAGAGTTTATTATTAACTTCTTTAAACTTGCTTATAGATTCATTTTCCCTATTAAAAGATTTTATTACTTCATGCCCCGTGTATACTTCTTCAACATGACCGTTAAGATTGCCTATAATATTTTGTTGCTTTATAAAATAACTTTGAGATCTTGATATAATAGGCTTTACAAATAAAATTCCTAACGGAATTGTAAGCACTGTTACTAAGGTCATTAAAGGGCTTATAGTAAGCATCATTATAATTACACCTATTACTGTTACAACGGAGGTAATTAACTGAGTCATACTCTGTTGTAGTGTTGCACTTATATTGTCTATATCATTAGTTACCCTACTTAGCACTTCTCCATAAGTATGAGTATCAAAATAATTTAATGGTAATTTATTCAATTTATCATATATATCTTTTCTCATATCATATACAGTCTTTTGAGCTACAGATACTACTATATATTGTTGCATATAATTAAATATAGAGCTTATTATATATAAAATAATTAGTAGCACAAGTATTCTAGATATAAAATTAAAATCTATTCCACCTTGGCCTTTCATTTTCATCATTACACCTTCAAATATCTTAGTTGTAGCTTTACCAAGTATTTTAGGACTTACTATTGAAAATATAGCACTTAATATCGCTGCTCCAATAACTAATGTAATACTCAATTTATAATTTTTCAAATACCCAATTAATCGTTTCAAGGTACCCTTAAAATCTTTAGCTTTCTGAGTCCCTACGCCTTGTCCCATCGGAGATTGGTTGTTTTTACTCATACTATATTTCCTCCTTAGAAAGCTGCGAGTAAACTATTTCTTTATATACTTCACATGTTTTTAAAAGTTCATTATGCGTTCCAATTTGTACAATTTTACCTTCATCTAAAACTATAATTCTATCTGCATTTATAACAGTACTTACTCTTTGAGCAACTATTATAACTGTTGAATTTTTAGTTTCTTCTTGTAGTGCCTCTCTCAGAGCTTTGTCTGTTTTAAAATCTAGTGCTGAGAAACTATCATCAAATATATATATTTCAGGCTTTTTAATAACTGCCCTAGCAATTGATAATCGTTGCTTTTGTCCTCCCGATACATTATTTCCACCTTGAGCTATATACGAGTCCCACTTGTCATTTTTCTTATTTATAAAATCACTCGACTGTGATATTTCTATTGCATTTTCTACATCTTCATCATGTGCATTTATTTTTCCATAACTTATGTTCTCTCTTATAGTACCTGTAAATAATGTAGCTTTTTGAGGAACATACCCTATTTTATTTCTTAATAAATTAACCTCAATATCTTTTATATTAACCTCATCTACCAGGATTTCTCCCTGTGTAGCTTCAAATAATCTTGGAATTAATTTTACAAGCGTAGATTTACCAGAGCCTGTTCCTCCAATTATAGCTGTAGTTTCACCTGGTCCACTTTTAAAACTTATATTATCTAATACTTTTTCACTATTTTCATCATAACTAAAACTTATATTTTTAAATTCTAAATATCCTTTTAATTTAGTTTCTTTTATGGCACCTTCTTTATTGTTTATATATGAAGTTGTATTTAAAACATCATTTATTCTTTCTGCTGATGCTGATGCTCTCGGTATCATAACAAACATCATAGATAACATCATCAGTGCAAACATTATTTGTGTTAAATATTGTATAAATGCTATTAAATCCCCTACCTGCATGCTCCCACTATTTATCCTTATTCCTCCAAACCAAACAACTGCTATTATAGATAAATTCACTAAAAGCATCATAATAGGCATTAATAACGTTATCGTTCTATTTGCTTTAATAGCTACATCACTTAACTCAAAACTAGCAGTTTTAAATCTATTTTTTTCAAATTCATATTTATTAAATACTCTAATTACTCTAATTCCTATTAGATTTTCTCTTAAAACTCTATTTAACTTATCAACATTTTTTTGCATTTTTTTAAAAAGTGGTATAGCTTTTCTAGATATTAAATATATACTAAAAATCAAAATTGGAATAGATACTAATATTATAAGCGATAACTTGCCATCTTTTCTAACAGCCATTATGGTAGCTCCTATAGCCACCATAGGTGCATATAACATCATCCTAAGCATTATTATTAAAACTTGTTGTATTTGGGTTACATCATTAGTCGTTCTTGTTATTAACGATGACACTCCTAGTTCATTGACTTCCTTTAAAGATAATGACTCTACTTTTTCAAATACATTATTTCTAATATCTCTCCCAAATCCCATCGCTACTTTAGCTCCGAAGTAACTAGCACCTATAGTAGATATGACTCCAATTAAAGTTATCGCTAGCATTTTTATACCTGTTTCAAATATATATGTAGTATCATTGTTTACAATTCCTATATCAACTATATCAGACATTAAACTAGGCAAATAAACATCACTTAACGCTTGAATAAAGACTAATAAAACTATAATCACTACTGTAACATTATATTTTTTTAAATTTTTTAGTAGTTTTAACATTATTAACTCCTTTTCTAAAATAGAATTGTGATTTAATTATTTTTTCCTTTTATTCTAAAAATACGCATTATATATAATTAAATTTTTAAGTTCTATTATTAGTCAAAGTCAGAGTATATATATAATATTTGAGTTAGTTGTTTAAAAATGTTATAATTTTGTAATCGTCAGAATCTAAAAAATGTTTTATTATAATAAGTATCTGTTTAAATTTTTTTAAAGGAGATTGATTATGAGTTTAAAAAAGAAAATAATTTCAATTGTTATATGTAGTACTATGGTTTTAGGAAGTATGAGTTTAGTATTTGCCGATACTTCAAGAGTTGTTACTTTAGGTGCAAACTTAAGTCAAGCACAAAAGGAAACTATGTTAAAATACTTTGGTGTAAATAGTAATGATGCTGTAATATTAGAGGTTAACAACCAAGAAGAGAGAAAATACTTAGAAGGAATTGCTCCAGAATCACAAATAGGTACAAAAACTTATTCTTGCGCATATGTAGAACCTACAAAGGCCGGTAGTGGTATAAACGTAAAAACAGCTAATATCACATGGGTTACTTCTTCAATGATAGCAAGTACTCTTGCAAGTTTAGGGATAACTGATGCTAACTGTGTAATAGCCGCAAACTTCCCAGTAAGTGGTACAGGTGCCCTTACAGGAGTTATGAAAGCATATGAAGATGCGACTGGAAAACCTCTAGATGAAAATAAAAAGGAAATAGCTACAGAAGAATTAGTTGTAACTGGTGACTTAGGTCAAGATATTGGTCAAGATAAAGCAACAGGCATAATTAATGATGTCAAAACAGAAGTTATAAAAAATAATACTAGTGATACAGTTCAAATTGCTGATACTATAAATAATATAACTAATAACTATAATGTTACATTATCACCAGAACAACAAAAACAAATAGAAGATTTGATGCTTAAAATTTCTCAGCAAGATTATAATTATAAAGATATGAAAGATGCTTTAGAAGGTGTATCTAATACTGTAAATGATCATTTAAAAGAACTAGGTGAACAAGTTAATAATTCTGGTATTTTAGATACTGTAAAAGGTTGGTTTGATGGTATAGGAAATTGGTTCTCTAATTTAACGGGATCAAACGATAAAAATTTAGGTATATTAGAAAATACAAATGATAGCGCTCTTGGTGATAATGCACAAATAGATGCTACAGATAAAGATGCTATAAACTTACCTTCAAGTGGTGAAGTTGAAGGATTCTTTACTAAAGTATGGAATTGGTTCACAGGATTATTTAACTCAGATAAAAATAATACAGAACAATCAGCTCCTCAACCATCTGATTCTAGTGATAATTCTACTTCTATAGATAACTCTACTGACAAATCAGATGAAAACACTGACCAAAATACTATAGAACCATTAGAAGGTACATCTAATAAAGATAATAGCTCTTCTAATGAAAATCCAGTTAATGCTACTGAAAATACGTTAACTCCAGAACAACAAAATAATTAAAATCAATAAATTATAATAAATATAAAAAACTCCTTTATAGCTTACTATTATATAGCCATAAAGGAGTTTTTTAGTATTCAATTTAATTATTAATTAAGCTAATGTTTTAGCTAATTCTTCTTCACCTAGTATACGAGTTATCCTTACCCCAAAGTTTTCATCTACTATTACAACTTGTCCATAGCCTATTTTTCTACCATTTACATTTATCTCAACTTCTTGATCTTCAAAAGTGTCTAATTCTATTAAAGACCCTTTTGATAATTCAAAAATATCTTTTAAAGATATTTTGGTTCTACCAAGTACTGCACTTACTTTAAGTTCTATATCTAATACTCTATCAAATTTTTCACTCATATGCCTACACTTCCTTTTTTATACAGTCTGTTATAATAACACCTTTTTTATTTTTAATAAGTCCTGGTTTACATTTAAACGATTTAGATCCACCTACATTCATATCTATATCACCATTTATTTTAGTATCTAAAGTTATAATATCTCCTAGTTTTAAATCTAATAATTCTTCTACGCTTATTTTTGTTCTTCCTAATATTGCAACCATTTCAGCGCTCGTTCCACAAATTTTATTATATATTGCATTTGTAAACTCAAAGTCATATTCATTATTTTTACTTCTAAACAATCTCTTTGGTTCTAATTGCTCTAGTACAGGTTCCATACAGCTATATGGATTACAAAAGCTCATTCTTCCCACTTCTTTATTCCCATCCATCATTTTCATATGTGAAATTACAACCGATTCACTTATTGGATATTTTTTACTAGAGCCTATATTCGTATGTATATTAGAAACCTCACTACGATCACAACCTTCAAAAACATGCATTTTACTTAAGAACTTACTACCTATATATGACATCAATTCTCTATCAACTTCAGTAAGTTCTCTTTTACAATCACCAAATACACCATCTCCACCTAATATTAAATCTATAAATGAAAGAGCAACACTTTTATCTAATTGATATATCAGTCCTTGAACTAATGGCTGTATTGCGTGTTCTATAATCACAGAATCATCTGATATTATATTGATAAATTCCTCATAATTTGTTTGTTCTATTTTTTCCAATTTACATACTATATTTGGTCTTTTTAATTCATAAGCTACAAATAGGTTTATACTTTTGCAAAATTCTTCTGCTATTACAGATAAAAATCGCATATTACCTGTAGAATATCTTTGTGGCTTTTTAAAGTCATATACAATTACTTCTTCATTCATAATATCTATCATATCTCCTATATAAATTTTTATCTTCTTCGAAGATTTTGCCATTTCTAGATTTCATTTAATGATTTAACTTCACTACGATTAAATCGAAATCTTATTTATACTAAAATTAAATTTGTTATATTTTTATATACTTATATTAGATAATACTATATACCATTAGAATATTTTATCATATTAAATATATTTATAAATTTTTTCTAATTATAAATAATCATTTTCTAATATAAAATTAAATAAACCTCATCT
>NZ_JBOFKN010000209.1:0-2802 GCF_051657365.1 Paraclostridium sp. | reverse complement strand
TAACTAAATGTTATCAGGAAAGGCATTTAACTAATATTTTAGGCGAATGCGGAAGTTATACTATTGCCGTGGCAGGGTATTGCAGCGAATAGCGAATTATTGTTACCTTTGTATTTTCAGCTGATTTGATGCGTGCAATAAATCAGCTTGGAAATGTGCACTTGTTATGCCTAGCAGTATATGACATTTTCTAGCTTATCGTTTCCATATGCATCAGAATTTGTAAGGTGACCGTTAAATGGCCCGACTTTATTTATATATAGTCCTTGTTTGAATACTATCTGTAACCCATGTTCTTGTTCCCAGTCACAGGAGCATGCCAATGAGATGTAAACTAACTCATCTCCATGTGGGCGACGCGATACCATTGGGTTGTAGCCAAATTTAATATGTTTCCAAACATCATTAGGGCTTGCTATCTCAACATACCACTCGTCGTCTGGAGTGAGCTGTACAAATATATCACTATAGTATTGGTATATATAATCTTGTGCTTGTCTAAGCACAGAATAGTCGAGTGATAAAAAATTTTCTATCGCTTCGTGAAACTCATCTTTTGCTCTATCTTCTTCATACTCCTCCAAGATAAACTCGAATTGCTCGCCACCAAGAACATTGACGGTAATTGGCTTGCTGCGTAGAAAATCATCGAAATCATCTATTTCTAGTTCACCCAAAATCGGGATTTCAAGCATTTTCGATTCCTAAAAAAGCACAACATATTCACTTTCCATATAGTATCGCTAGATGCACTCTGCGTCACCTGATGTAACGAGCTGTAGTATGCTTTGTAATGATTTTAACTGTCGAGGTAGAGTTAGCGCATGTTTTGGGGCAGCAAAACACATTGCTGTGCAAGCATCGGGTTCCTTGATAACAAGAAGCTCAAGCAGGGACATTTTGAAATGGGCATTCACTACGTGAATTTTATGCCCATTTCAAACCGCTGCGCACGCAGGCGTGCTACGCTATGCCCCTTAGCTAAATGTTATCTTTTTTTTAGAATGAACAATTGATATGTTCTAAGCATTAAGTTAGCCGCAGTTTTACTACGGCATTATTTGCTAACCATCGACTTTTTTGTTATCAATTCCGCTATCTTCTGTTGAAACTACTTTCAGGTTTCTTGATTTCGGATTTAAAGAATTGCTTGCTAATTCGTTAATTTGTGCAACAAAGCCAGGAACAACTTTAATTGCTTGCTTTACTAAATCTGATGATGCGAGTTCATGCCATGGACTGCCATGAGTTGTATTTTCAACCAGTCTGAGTGGAAGTTCATCCAATCGTGTAAGTGCTGACTCTAGTAAACGCGCTTCCATATCTTTGTCGAAACGTGCGGCTTCACGCCTGAAACCTTCGTAAGCCTGTGAAATTGATGCTTTGAATGCATAATCTTCTGAGAGTCTAAATCTCTGTCCAATCTGTTTTGTTGATAACCAAGCAAACCAGATTGGTGCACCAACGGATAGAATAGATAAAATAATATTTAGAGTAATAATTGAGGCTGATGCATCAGTAGTCTTAAATAACTCAGATAGATTCCTTAGTTGTGATGAACCAAAGTAACTACCAAGGCTAAGTGCTGTAGCTAGACCTGCGACCCAAAACCACATTGATTTAGATAATGAGTTTGATCGTTTAGAGAATGCCGCCGCAAGACCAACACTTGTTGCTGCAGAATATGCTGTTTCACAACGTTCAAGAACTGATTCAGCTTCTTTGGCATTAGTATTAAGCTGTTCTTCAATTTTAGTTGCTATGCTTGAGATTTCTGTGAGCATTGCTTTGTCGTTTTCCGATGCAGCTAGTAGTGACTGGATGGTCTGTCTAGCTTCGGACAATGACTCTAAGTCGGTAGGTAGTTGTTCTGCTGCTGTGTATGCTTTTTCGATTCGGTCAACCATAGTCATGATATCTTGAGTTCTGGGATCTAACCCATTGATTCTAGATTCCATGCTACGAACTTGAGTGCCGATTCTTTTTAGTCTACTAGATGTATCACGTATTAAATCATTTACTAGTACAGGTTTTAGTGCTTTCTCTAATCCTTGAATAGTGAACATGAATGCGGGCAATGCTTGTCCAGCGTTTCCCCAGATCTGAGAAATAGTATAATTGCATAAGTGATCTAAACGTCGTATGTAGTCTGTCAATCTAGCTTCATGTGTTCCGAGATCATCACCTCCTTTATCGTTTATTAGCTCGATGATTGATTCAACATACTCAATTAGTTCTGAACGAGTAATTGCTGGAAATGACCAATTATTGTGAGCGTTCCCAAAAGGTTCATCATTCGGAATGGCAGATGCAAGTTGGGATTTAACCACATCCAATCTATTCACTAGTCTTGACAGCGTATCATGCATTCAAAAATCCTTATTGGTAGGTTGTGTTGCGGATATCATTATTAAATTTTGTGACATCTATAATACTTGATGTTGATGATGAATCAAGATGTCTTGTTTCTGGTTGAATACGAATGTGGTAGATGCAGTGAAATTAATTTCAGATGCAGAAGATAACAAAAAGTTGAAGCAGGGACATTTTGAAATGGGCATTCGCTACGCGAACTTTATGCCCATTTCAAACCGCTGCGCACGCAAGCGTGCTGCGCTATGCCCCTTAACTAAATGTTATC
The DNA here is from genome assembly GCF_051657365.1 of Paraclostridium sp. Classification (NCBI taxonomy): domain Bacteria; kingdom Bacillati; phylum Bacillota; class Clostridia; order Peptostreptococcales; family Peptostreptococcaceae; genus Paraclostridium; species Paraclostridium sp. The sequence goes on along the minus strand of NZ_JBOFKN010000209.1, from coordinate 161 downwards.
AGGAGTGGTTTTGAACTAAGAGTGTAGGTGAGTGCCAGAATGGTAATGTGCATTTATTAACTGAAATCGTTCAGCATTAATAAATCGTGTTTCAGATGAAGATAAAATTTTTTAATTATATTTTCTGCATGTCTTTTCTTTCTTCTTGGCACTCATATGAT
>NZ_JBOFKN010000208.1:0-9887 GCF_051657365.1 Paraclostridium sp. | reverse complement strand
TGTTAATGTAGCTGTATATGGAATTTTATCTATTAAATTATTTGGATTAATTTCATTTTTATTTAATTGCGTTATAATTACTTTATTATTTCTTAATAGTTTTAGCTTTAGTTTATCATTTTCTTTCATTGAAATTAATAATGATATTAATTCTTCTTTATGTTTTATTTGTATTTCTTCTTTATAAAAAATTCTTTTTACAACTTCCCCACTAACGCTATTTACTAAATCATAGTCCTTGATTTTAAAGTTGTTTTTAATTCCAAAAAACATTACCTTATTAGTATTTAATTCAAGATGTAAAAGCTCTCCTCCTATAATAACTTGTTTAGGTGTTTTTTCATTTTTTTGAATTGAGTAAGAATAATTTGGCAATAATATTATTAATACATTTATAATAATAAAAATAAAAAACTTAATTCCTTTAGATGATTTCATTTAATGTCACCTTCTTAAGTTAATTTAGTATTAAATTTATTATTATCTCAAATCTAAATTTATATAATGGTTACTATTTTACATAATTGCCATAGTTATATTTTTTTATATAGTAAAAAAGCCACCCTAATAATTATATTTCAAGGTAGCTTTTTTACTATATAATATCTAAATGTCCATATCCACTTTCTATAACTATTCCTTTTTTTTCAAAAGTTATACGTTCTTTAAATAAAGGTCCATCAATTACAAAAGTATGGTATTCTCCATTTTCTCCACAAGGATCTGCACCTGTAGATTTTATATCTTCAACTATATTCTTAGTAAGTTCTTCACCTAATAATTTTTCATTTAAAAATTTTAAATTTACAGTCTTTATTATGGTTGTAAATCCACTATCTATAAATTCGTAAACCAATGATTCTCGGTCTTCTTGCCATAATGGAAACTCTGCTTTGACTCCTACATTTTCACATCTTGAAACATCCCACTTCTTATGATCGCATATATCAATATCTCCAAATACACATATGTCCGCTCCCATTTTTTTACCCTTTAATAAAGCTTTTTCAAATTCTTTTTCATATTCGCATACATCACATTCCACCTTTAAAAGTGGTATTTCTAAACTTTTGCTAACTTCTTCTAACAATTTTTTAGTTATTCCATGTGTCCATGATTTGTTGGCATCTTTTTTTACAGTTGTTAAAAGTGCAATTGGCTCATATCCTTTGTTTATCATTCTATATAATGCTAGCGTACTATCTTTTCCTCCACTAAATGACATAATAAATTTCTTATTCATTGATTAACCCTCACTTAATATGTTTTTAATTTAATTTTATCATACATAGTTTAATTTCCAAGCATATATTCTTCAATATATATTAACTTAAAATAAAAAATGTACCAATCATTAATAATATTATACCTATGTACTTATATAAATATATAACTTGATCCTTTAAAACTACTGCCTCAATAAAAAATCCTATAGTTATTTGAGAAACAACTATAACAGTTAAGGTCTTAGATAATCCCAATTGTCCAATAGCTTTAACTGTAAAATATATTATACAACCACCAAAAATACCACCTAACAAAAATTTAGGATTTATTGAGTCTAGTTGTAAAAAATATTTTATATCTCCTGAAAATATCATACTTATCAAAAAAAATAACGATCCTACAACTAGGCTTATAAATGTAGCTACTAGTGGAGATGTACTTTTTCCTACCTCTCCATTTATAAAAGCCTCCAATGCTGTTGATGCTCCTGCTAATATAGCAAATGTTATAGATATAATTTTAGCCAAATTCTTCACTCCTTCATATAATAAAATTCTATGATATAAATTATTTTCAAATTACAAATTTATATAAAATTCAAATAAACTATTTTATACTCTTTATTTTTTTGTTATAATCACCTTAACAATCAAAGAGGTGATAAAAAATGAATATTAATTTTAACTTTAATAATTTTAATCAAAAGAAAAATGCAAATAATTTTATAATGTTAGGAATACTCTTACTTGTAGTTGGAACTGTATCCTTGTTATTTAAAAATTTAGGAATTAAATTATTATCATTTGGACTAGGTGCTATTGCTTTATTTTTAGCATACCTAAACTTAAAAGTAATAAACGAACTTAAAAGATATGAGAGTAAAGAAAAGGTAACACCATATGTAACTAGAGAAATCATACTTATAGCTATAGCTATACTATTTTTTGTATTTCCTCAGCAAATACAAGGATTTTTCTCTTCCATACTTGGAGCTTATCTTGTTGCAAATCAAATTATATTTTTAATTAAAAGTAAAAATAATCCATATATAAAGTTTAATAGTTTTAATTTATTTTTACTAATATGTGGATTAATACTAGTAGTGTCACCACTATTTTTATCAGGATTTATAGCTACATTTTTAGCCTTAATCTTAGTTCTAGTTGGTTTCCAACTACTATCTACTGGAAATAGATTGAAAAAACTATAAAAATAGTACCTTATATAAGGTACTATTTTTATTTTTTATCAATTGTAAATTTGTACATACATGTCTTTTATGATACTATTGTATAGTAATTTTAATAATAATTAAAGAAAAGGTGATTAATTTGACAAATTTTAAATATGCCTTTGATAATAAAAGGTATCACACATGGAATTATTACCTTAGAAGTACTTTCGGAGAGAAAGTTTTTAAGGTATCTATAAATGCAGGTTTTTCTTGCCCTAATATAGATGGTACTATTACTTATGGTGGTTGTACCTATTGCAGTAAAGAAGGATCTGGTGACTTTGCTGGAAATCCAAATGACAATTTAATAAAACAATTTGAAGATATAAAACAAATGATGCATAAAAAATGGCATAGTGCAAAATATATTGGTTATTTCCAAGCCTTTACCAATACTCATGCTCCAGTAGACATTTTAAAGGAAAAGTATGAAACAGTGCTTAATTTAGATGATGTTATAGGATTATCTATATCAACTCGCCCTGATTGCCTTCCTGATGATGTCATCGAGTATTTAGCTGAACTTAACAAAAAAACTAACCTTTGGGTTGAATTAGGACTTCAAACTATACACGATAAAACGTCTAAGATTATAAATAGAGGTCATGATTATAACACTTTCCTAGAAGGTATTGAAAAGTTGAAAAAACACAATATAAAAACTATAGTTCATATTATAAACGGACTTCCTGGCGAAGACTATAATATGATGATGGAAACAGCAAAAGCTGTAGCTGATTTGGGTGTACATGGAATAAAAATCCATTTACTACATGTTTTAAAAAATACTCCTATGGAAAAAATGCTTAAAAACAAATCGTTTGACCTAATGGAAAAAAATGACTATGTAAATTTAGTTTGTGATCAGTTAGAAATACTACCTCCTGAAATGATAGTTCATAGACTTACTGGCGATGGTAAACGAGATGAAATGGTTGGTCCTATGTGGAGTTTAAAAAAATGGGAAGTTTTAAACTCAATAGATGATACTATGCGTGAAAGAAATTCTTATCAAGGTATTAATTATAATAAATAATAAAAAAGCTTAATAGATAAATCTATTAAGCTTTTTGTTAATTTACAACTTCTAATTCAGTATCTGCTATATCATATGATGTTTTATTTCTTTTAGGTTTTTTAATTGCTATAAGCGCAGATACTACCATAAATATAACTCCTATTGATTTTCCTATAGAAAAATCTTCACCTAGTAAAGTCCATCCTATAATAACGGATACTATTAATTCTGTAGATGCTAATATTCCAGCTACAGACAAATCTATTCCTGTAGATATTCCATTTAAATAAAATATATAAGCTGCTGCTGCTGGTATAATTCCTAACCCAAGCATAATAAGTAACATACTTATATTACTTGTATATGCAATTAACTGTGTCGGTTTAGCTAGTGGTATCATTAATATAGCTCCAATTAAGAATCCATATATTAATAATGTTATTCCTTCACATTCTTTAAGAGCACCTTTACTTATTATAGACATACAAGCATATGTTACAGCTGACATTATTCCAAGTAAAATACCATTCATATTTAATCTACCTAAGCTTAAACTTCCTCCAGTTACAGCTAGTATAGATCCCATAAAACACACCGCTAAAGATATAAGCTTAACTTTATCTAATCTTTCTTTATATACTATCATTGATAAAAAAGCTAAAAATAAAGGTGATGTATATAAAAGTACTGCAGATGCAGATACTCCTATAGAATCTATAGAATTAAAGTAGCATATATTAAAACCTGCTTGACTTATTATTCCTACCATTACACAATATCCTAATCCTTTTTTGCTTATTTTAAGTGCATTTGGCATTTTTATAAAACTATAAATAAATAATATCAAAAAACCTAAAAATAACCTTAAAAATGCAACCTGCTCTGGCGTCAATCCTTTACCTAACAAAGTATTTACAAACAAACCAATAGTAGCCCATAATACTCCAGCAATTACTACAAATAAATATCCTTTACTTTTTTGTTCCATCATCTAACCCCCTCATCATTATGTAGTATCATTTATTAAAGCAATTTTTATGCCAATATATTTTTAGTTTAAATTCATTGAAATTACACATGATTCCACTTCAAAAAACCATTTCCAAGTTCAAATTAACTTATTTTATATTTTAAACCAAGTCAAATTCAACTCATTTTATGCAAACTTATGTGCTGCATCTATCTATTGAGTTGATTTTGACTCATATGTATACTATAATAAAATATGCTTGTTTATAATAGTAATTTTAGGGGGATTTACAGTTGAAATACAGCAATGACTTTTTTGAAAAAATAATAGAAGCTTCACATGATGAAATATTCGTATGCGATAAAGATGGATATATGATTTACTGTAATAAAGCATTTGAATACAATTACGGTATCGATAGAGATAAAATGATAGGTAAAACGGTTATGTTTTTAAATGAAGCTGGTTATTCTAATCAAACTCCAGTTCCAAGTGTTGTTAAATATAAAAAAAAAATATCAATGGAGCAAAAAACTATAACGGGAAAAACACTTATAGTAACTGCAACCCCTGTGTTTGATAAAGATCACAATATAGAATTTATAGTTGAAAATTCAAGAGACATAAGTGAACTAAATAATGTAAAAGATAAACTTGAATATTCAAAGGAACAAATTAAAGAATATAAAAATAAAATAGATTATTTACATAAATCTCAATCATTAGTATATAACGATACAACAATAAAAGGGTTGAGTATGAAATCAATTTTAGAAACAGCTAAGAATGTAGCAAAAACAGATGTTAATATTTTATTACTTGGTGAATCTGGATGTGGAAAAACCACATTAGCTAAACATATCCACCTAAATAGTATTAGAGCTAATAACCCATTTATAACTATAAATTGTTCTACTATATCTCCAAATCTGCTTGAGTCTGAGTTATTTGGATATGAATCAGGAGCATTTACAGGTGCTAGTTCAAAGGGAAAATTAGGTCTTGTTGAATTAGCGAATGGAGGAACTTTATTTTTAGATGAAATAGGTGATATTCCACCAGAACTACAATCGAAATTTTTGCAGCTTATTCAAGAAAAAACATTTACTTCTGTTGGTGGTATAAAAACAAAAAAAGTTGATATTAGATTTATATCTGCAACTAATATCGATTTATTGAATTCTGTAAATCAAAAAAAATTCAGAGAAGATTTATATTACAGAATAAATGTAGTTGAATTGAAGATACCTCCACTTAGAGAACGTAAAGAAGATTTACTTGAGTTGATATTTCATTTTTTTAAAAAATATTCGACTTCATTTAATTTAAATAAAAATATGTCTGCCAAAGTTATACACACATTACTAAATTATGACTATCCTGGTAATATACGAGAACTTGAAAATATAATTCAAAATATACTGGTTACATCAAACAATGATTTAATAGAAATTAATAATTTACCTAAATCAGTATTGAATCATTTTAATTTTGAAAAATATGAATATAATAACTCTCTAGATATTTTAATGGATAATTATTAAAAGACACTAGTATGTAAAGCTTATGAAAAACACTCAAGTTCTTATAAACTTGCAAGTGCCTTAAATATTTCTCAATCTAAAGCAAGCCGACTTATTAGAAAACATATAAATAAAAAGTAGACTTTTACCTTTTAGTGTTGCAGTAATCTACTTTTTGCAACTTTAATTAGTATATATCATTAGAAATTTTAATGTATTAAATTTATTATTTTTTAAATAAAAAAAAGAGAAAAACAATTTTAGTTTTTCTCTTTTTACTTAAGATTAAATTTTATGTAATAGCAGAATTTTTTTATCTACTTTTTATTTACAGTTATTGTAAAAATCAACTAACATTCCTTCTTTGACTTTTAAATATAAATCTTCATATCCTAATTTTTTTAATATAGCTAATCCAAATTCAATAGCAGTTGCTGGCCCTCTACTAGTTATTATATTATCATCTTCTACAACTACTTTGTCTTCTATATAATTAACTTTGTCTTTATTTTTTATAAAACCTGGATAAGATGTACAATTTTTATTTTCTAAAATTCCAAAACTTTCTAAAGCTTCTGGAGCTGCACATATAGCTGCTATTATTTTTTTATCATTATTAAATTTTTTAACTAATTTCTCTACATTTTTACTATCTCTTAAATTATATGCACCTGGAAGACCTCCTGGTAATACTACCCCATCATATTCATTTAAATTAATATTATCTATATTCACATCAGATTTAATTTCTATATTGTGAGCTCCTTTTACGTATTCACTATCAATACTACACATATCACAATTTACATTAACTCTTCTTAATACATCTACTACAGTTAAAGCTTCTACTTCTTCAAATCCATCTGCTAACAAAACTAGCATTTTTTTCATGATACCCTCCTATATATTAAATTTTTTTATTTAGTTCTTTTATTTTTAAAATTGCATCACTTACAGATTTCGCTGTGTATCTAGCACTATCTACGACTTCTTTTCTTGAGTTCTCCATAGCAAAACTATACTTAGTAGTTTTAAGCATACTTATATCATTTGGTGAATCACCTATAGTCGCTATTTCTTCTAAATTTACACCTACTATTTTGCATACATTTTTTATAGCTTCATGTTTTGATACTCCTTTAGGTACTAAATTCAAAGTATGCTCTGAAGAAAAATATATATCTAAAACATCATTAAATTCTTCTATAAAAAATGATTCTATTCTATATAGTTCATCAATATTTTGAGATACTATACCTATATTACCCACTAAATCATCATATGTTTCTTTGTTATAAAATTCTTTGTCCACTATATATTCATTTGTATAAAGTTTAAAAATTTCATTTTCTTCTAATAAAACTACTTTCCCATTATATTTAAAGTACATAGTAGCTTCATCTGAATCATATGCAGCTATAACCTTTTTTACAATATTATCATCTATAGTACCTTTAAATACTAAATTTTCATCATTATCATATATATAAGAACCATTTTCACATATATAATAACCATTCACATTTATTGAATCTTTAACCATTGTTTTAGCTTGAGAAAATATTCTTCCTGTAGCTATATTAAATTTAATTCCTTCATTTTCTATAAGCTCTATAGATTTAGAATCTTCTTTAGAAATTCCATTGTGATATAATGTTCCATCTAAATCACAAAATATATATTTTATCATTTGTCTGCTCCTTCTATTTTGAAAGTTCTACTCTTAATAAGTTTAACGCTTCATTAGTAGCTCGATTTCTTATTTTTTCTCTACTACCTATAAAATTGCACTTTTTAACTTTAACTTTTCCATTTATATAAATTCCTATATAAACTAATCCAACAGGCTTCTCATCTGTTCCTCCACCAGGTCCTGCAATCCCAGTTGTAGATAACCCTATATCAGTGTTTAAATTTTTAGAAATCCCTACAGCCATTTCTATAGCAGTTTCTTCACTTACAGCTCCATACTTATCTAATGTTTCTTTTTTAACTCCTAATCTATTCATTTTTGCTTCATTTGAATATGTTATACATCCCTCTATAAAACTTTGTGATATACCTGGATAGTCAATTAACTTAGATGAAACCATCCCCCCTGTACATGATTCACTTACAGCTATAGTCATATTTTTTTTAACTAACAACTTAGCTACAGTTTCTTCAAGAGTAGTGTCATCATATCCATATAAATATTTTCCAACCCTACATTTTATTTTGTATTCTAGATTATCTATTAATTTATTTGATTCTTTTTCACATTTAGATTTAGCAGTTATTCTAATTGTAACTTCTCCATCCTTTGCATATGTAGCAATAGTTGGATTACTTTGATTATCAATTAAATCTATTAACTTTTCTTCTAGTAAAGATTCTCCTATTCCTATAAATCTCAAAGTCCTCGATATTAATTTAAAATCAGTTAAACTCTGTAAATAGGGTCTAACTTTATTATTAAACATAGGTATCATCTCTTTTGGAGGTCCTGGTAGTAATATTATCATTTTATTATCTTTTTTTAATATTGCTCCTGGTGCTGTTCCATTAGGATTATCTAGTATAATACAGTTTTTTGGAAAACAAGCTTGCTTTTTATTATTTTCAGTGGGGTTTATTCCAAGCTTTTCAAAATAAGATTTTATATGTTTCCATATATCCTCATATAATACTAATTCTTGGTCAAAATATTTAGCTGCTATTTCCTTTGTTATATCATCTTTAGTAGGACCTAATCCTCCAGTAGTTATTACTATATCACTTCTTTTTAAACTTTCTTCTAATGAGTTTAATAATCTAGATTCATTATCACCTACTGTACCTTGATGATATACTTCTAAACCTAACCTAGCTAATTCATTTGCTAGAAACTGAGAGTTAGTATTAACTATATCCCCTAATAGTATCTCAGTTCCAACAGTTATAATTTCTGCTTTCATATTATCACCTTTTTTCTTAATAAATTTATACCCTAATCTTACCATATTTAAATTAATATTTCTTTATAGCTTTTTCAATTAATTATAATTTTAACTTGACTAATTCAATGTAATAATCCACCTTATTACCTTAATATCTATATTCTATATATATTTTATGTATCATTTTTTCATATCTTATTATATTTTTATAATCTGCAATAACACTTTGATTTATTGTTTTTAAACTTGAGTATGTATATAATTTATATAGAGATTATATTAGGAGGTATGCTATGTTTAACAAAACTACTTCGCCTACATTTAAACAGTTTGGGTACATAATTTCAAAAGAAGAATCAAGAAAATCTAAATATGATTTATATAACCTTAAAAATAAGAATGTAGATAAGCTAAATTTTACAACTAGTGAAGATACTTGTATAAATGTTTTAGATGGAGTTGTTATGATTTTAGTTTCTCTAGACGCGATAAATATAATATCTTTTATTATTAATCGTCCTATAAATTTGAAAGTGGGAGTTTATTTCAATTTAATCTCTATTTCCGATAATTCATCAGTTGAAATTTCTTCTTATATCAATTTATTTCCTTCTATATATTTAAATGAAGATTATATCTATTCATCTATATCTCCAGCATTAAATATCAATGAAATTTATACAAAGTTTTATCAAGAAAAAGGCTTAAATTACAATTTCACCGGAGAATCTCATTCATTTTGGGAATTAACTTATGTAGATAAAGGAAACTTATATACTAATATAAATGGTCATACTTATAACTTACATCAAGGAGATTTAATATTTTATTCTCCTTTTCAATTTCATACTCAGTATACTTCATGTAATAGTACTAGCTCCTATCTTACAATAAATTTCCAAATGGATTTTAATAACTATGAATTGCTTTGTAATAAAGTTTTTACCCTTAATAGAAATTCATATAATACTATAAAGTTACTTATAAGTGAGCTCTC
>NZ_JBOFKN010000207.1:0-1021 GCF_051657365.1 Paraclostridium sp. | reverse complement strand
AACTGTTTTATAATTTTAAAATTTTTTATAAAGCAGTATATCTATCTTTATTTTATGATGGTAATCAGTAGAATTTATTTTTTGTATAGAACTTTTCCGAAAGAAATAAAAATTCCAAAAGAAATAATTTATGAAGGATTTAAAGTTGGATGGATTTTCGATAACTCTATTATTGGTAGTTTCACCGTGATTACATCACTTTTATTTATAATTTTTTATATTCTAAATAAAAAAAATTATAGAGTAGCAAAGAATATCTACATAATCCCAACTAGTATTTTATTTTTAATCATTTGTTCTTTAAGTTTTGGAAATGTTGAATATTTTAGAGAATTTGGATTTAATGTTAATTCATCTATTTTAAACTACTTTGGAGACACGAATGAAATAGTAGCTACATTTTTTTCAGGAAACGACTATAACCCTATAACAAATTTATCAATTATTTTAATTTTAACAATAGGCTTTATAAAGCTAACTAAAAAAAATTTAGAAAAAATAAATTTAAGATTTGATTTCTTTGGGAATTTAAAGACTATAGCATCTATTTTAGTCATTATAACATTAGGAGTATTTTCATCAAGAGGTGGATTTTCAGAGGCAGTTTTAGACTGGGGAAGAGGATATTATTCAGAATATTCATATATGAATCAATTTGCTATAAATCCTATTTTTTCTTTAGGTAGATCTTATTATAATTTAAAAAAAGAGCAAAGAAAAGGGCGAGCATTAGAAAGAACTTTTTCAATAGATGAACTTAAATATAATATAAGAGAAATAGTAAAAGATCAACAAGCTCAATATATTTCTGATAAAAATCCATTATTGAGGATGACAGATACAAAAAAAAATCAGGAAGATTATAATGTTATAATTGTATTAATGGAAAGTTTTATGTCAAAATATATTGGAGCTCAAGGAGCTGAAATAGATTTAACACCTAATTTTAATAAATTAGCAAAAGAGGGAGTTTTATTTAATAATTTTTATGCCACTGGAACTAGATCTAACAGGGGGATAG
>NZ_JBOFKN010000206.1:0-1454 GCF_051657365.1 Paraclostridium sp. | reverse complement strand
CAAAAATAACACTAAGTATCCATTGGGTGAGATTTTTGGGTATCGGAAAAAAGATAATGTCATTGAAGTAACAAACAACACAATGAAAAATGCAGTATCTCAACCTGTCTTTGACTGTGTTCGGCCTGGTGTCGGATTACAGCCAGGGCAAGTGTCATGTAATGACAGTGTATTTTCAGGTGCGCTATGTAATAACTCAAAAGGTAATTGGGAGGCGATAACTGATTCACGTTTTATGCGAATTGAGGCTTTTTCATTAACTAGAACGACGGATTCTAATGAAATTGTTGACAGTGGCGATAATGCAGTAATTTATCCTCGCTATCAATTAAATATTCGCGCGGTTTTGGCTAGTAACCCAGCTGTTAGAGGTGAAATCAAGCAAGTTATTACTTTGGAGAACCCGTTACGATGAAACCTTATCAAAATGGTTTTGCTACTTTAACGGTAGTTCTGATCATCATGTTATTAGCGGCCATGGCAGTTCTTACCGCAGGACATCAAACTTACCAGAGAATAAAAAACGAGCAAGAAAGTGTTGTAGCATTAGAAGCCTATAATAATGCGCAGTCTGGTTTGACTTGTGCTCGCATGTGGTTGGCAGGTAAAAATCCAGATGATTTGCAAGCTACTGTCAGCTCCATACCTTGTTCGGAGCCATTGGTCGATGTGAGTGTAATGAAGCATGACTCATCAAGCAACTTTATCGTCAACTCTAAAGGGCGAGGTAGTGATGACAGCTCAAGCATTCGCTATATTATCAAGCATAATATAATGAAACTACTTGGTTTGGTTACTATTCCTGATTCTGCTTTTATCTCTAAAGGTTCTGTTGTTGTTGGTGGGTCGGTTAACATCACTGGTGGCGTGAACAGCATTGTTTCTGGTGGAAATATCACTATTAGTGGAGGTGCAGCGCCATCGAATAAACCACTTAAACCTAACGCGGAGCATTTACAAAATAAACTCCCCTCAGATCATTATTTAGGTGATGGATTTACCTCATCCAATACGGCATTTAAAAAATTAACGTGTGAGGAGTTTTTTGCTCAGGCTAATCCTAGCGAATACCTTAATAAAAATAAGAATGTATGGTTGGTTATGAATACAGCTGAGTGTAAATTACCTGCGCCAATTTCGGCAGGTAATCCAACCGGTTCTATTGAACAAGTTAAAGCAATTACATTGGTAGTAGAAAACTTATCGGGGAGTACGTCACCAAATCTAGTCCTTGGCGGGCCTCCTGGAGGAACATTAATGATGTCAGGGATGTTTGTTTTTATTGATAAAAAAGGATTGGCAAGCACATTGGGATTGACTGGTAGCTTGAATATTTCAGGTGCTTTGGTTACTGATTCTGGTTTCAGTACTACGTCAGGATCGTTAACGATGGTGTATAACGAAATATTACTGAATGCTATAAATAAGAGTCTGTCTACATTAGGCTTTACTCG
>NZ_JBOFKN010000205.1:0-105665 GCF_051657365.1 Paraclostridium sp. | reverse complement strand
GAAAATTTAATTATAAACATAGAAAATTATTTTAAAGATATATGTATTGTAAAATATATAAAAAGTGAAAATATAGAAAAAGAATTTATCGATATAGAAATGCATTTAAGTGGAGAAAAAACTGTATTAATAGATAGATTAATAAATATAGAAAAATTAAGTAGTGAAATTTTTCTAGAAGATATGAATATTTCTATGATGGATGAAAATAATATAGATTGCAATTTTAAATTGAAAATATATTAAATAAAAAAAGGTTTTCCTTGAGGTTTATAGAATAGCTTTAAAACGAGTTTATTCTACAAATTTCCAAGGGGGAATACAAATGAACACTGATATACTTTGCATAAATAGTTATAGAAGCTTAATTTAAAAAGATTTTCTTGAAAATGTAAATAATAAATATATAAATATATGTAAAAATTTATATGGAGCAAATTTAGATAAAATAAATATACATTTATGGACAATGCATATAATGGGTGAATTTAAAGAAAATATAATGAAAAGTTACAGAGATGTTTATAATATAGAAGAAATATCAGAAGAAATATATAAAATAGTGAAAGCAGATAGAAAAAAAATGATTTTATATGGATATTTAAAAGGAAATACATTTGGATACAATGATTATATGATAAATAATAAATATAAAAATATAAATGAGTGTATAGATTCGAAAAAATATATAGATTTTATAATAAATAGCCCTTCGAATATAGAAAATATAAAAATATTAAGGGGGAATTTAGAAAAGTATTTCTTTCAAAATATGGAGATAAGCCTATTAAGCATAAGATATGATTGTGATAAACGTAAATTATATAAGCTAATTAGAGAATTGATTATAAAAGATGTGATAAATAACTATAATGAAGGAATTTTAGATGGAATAACGTATAAAATCAATAAAAAATCATCTAAAAACAATAAAATGGGCTTATAGTATAGAATGATTGAAAAAAAGATGATATAATTATAAATTGTATTTAAATTTAGAAATAAAGGAGTGAAAGTAACAGTGTTAGGGAGAAATGAGTTATGCCCATGCGGAAGCGGGAAAAAATATAAAAGATGCTGTTTAAATAAAGATGTTGTATCAGGAAGAGCTAGTAGAAAAATTGTACTTTCACAAAAACAATATTCACAACTGTACTCAAAACTATACGAATATTCAAGACAGCCAAAATTTAATGAAGAGTATAAAAAAGCACAAGAAATGTTTTATATATTAGATGATGAAAATATAAATAGTAAGTTTGAAAGTTTCTTTAATACATACTTTATACAAGATCATATAATGGATAATAAAAAAGTTATAACAGTTGACTTTTTTGAGGAAAATAAAAGTAGCTTAAATAAATCTGAAGTAGATATATTAAAAAGCCTATTTGAATCTTATGTAAGTGTATATGTTATAAAAGAAAAATTAGAAGATAAAATACTATTAAAAGATTCTATAACTGGTGATGAAGTATATACTGAAGATATAAATCTATTAAATGGATTTAATCAAGGTGATTGCATAATAGCTAGAATAGTTGAAGTTGGAGAATCACACTTATTATTAGACGTTACAGTAAGTATATCAGAGGCTGTAAAAGATATAGTAGTAAATGATATAAATCACTTCTTCAATCAATATGAAGATTTATATAAAGATATAAAAACTTTCTTGATATATCATACTCATATATTATATAAGTATGTTCAACAATTATTAGATCCAAAAATTGCTGAATATCTTAAAGATCAAAAAGAAGTTAATGCTAAAAAGCAAGAAGAAGTAAATGAAATGATAGCTGAAGATGAATGTAAAGTTTCTGCTTTACTTAAATCTCAAGTTGAGGCGGATATTTTAGAAAAATGTTTAGATTTTTGGAATACTTATAAATCAAACAATAGTGAGATAAAAGGTTCTGAAAATGGATGGGCTGCAGCTATAGAATATCATGTAAAAAAAGAAAACGGACAAGCTGTAACGCAATCTCAAATATCTAAAAAATACGATATAAGTCCAAGTACTTTAGGTAAAAGACATAAAGATTTAAAAATGTAGTATAAAACTTAATTTTAAATATACAGAAAGAGGTATATACATGGGTCTTAATTTAGGAAAAGCAATTGCTGTATCAACAAGTTATATAAAATCTAATCCAGCAGTACCAGTATATAAAGGGGAGGAAACTCCAGAAAATTTATATGCAGTAATATACCATATTGAAATAGGGTATAATGAAAAAAGCCTAGAAAAGGCAATGCAATATATAATAATAGACTATAAAGAGTTTGAATTATGTAATAGTGCAAAAGATGAATTAGTAAATGTAGCTAAGGAATACTGTAAACAAAACGGTATAAATGATGATGCACAAACTCAAATCGAATTACTAGATAATGAAGAGGCAGAGAATTTCTTAGAAAAAGTATTTAATAACATGAAAGTTATAAGAGGGTTAATTACTCATAGAGATTAAGTAACAATACAATTAGAATTTAACCATAAAAGCTAGGCCCTATAAAGCCTAGCTTTTATTTTTAATATAATTAAATTTATAGATAGGAAAGGAAGATTAATATGTTAAGAGTTTCTAATATAAAGCTAGACATAAATGAAAGCTTAGATAATATAAAAAAGCTAGTATTGAAAAAATTAAAAGTAAATGAAAGTGATTTAATAAACTTTAATATTTATAAAGAATCCATAGATGCTAGAAGAAGAGGAAAAATAGATTTTGTTTATACTGTCGATGTAGAACTTAAAAATGAAAAAATATTATTAAAACAAGCTAAAATAAAGGATGTTGTAGAAGTTAAAGAAAAGAAATACGTAGACGTTATAAGTGGAAGTGAAAAATTAAGTAATAAGCCAGTTATAATTGGTAGTGGACCTGCAGGTTTATTTGCTGCTTTAGTTTTAGCTCAAAGAGGATACAATCCTATTTTATTAGAACGAGGATTAGATGTAGATACAAGAACTGAAGATATAAAACAATTTTGGGAAAGTGGACAATTTAAATCCAAATCAAATGTGCAGTTTGGAGAAGGTGGAGCAGGTACTTTTTCTGATGGGAAATTAACAACAAGAATAAAAGATATTAGATGTAGAAAAGTTCTTGAAGAACTTGTGAACTTTGGAGCTCCCGAGGAAATTTTATACTCTCATAAGCCACATGTAGGAACTGATATTTTAAAAGAAGTAGTTAAAAATATACGAAAAGAAATTATTAGATTGGGTGGAGAGGTTAGATTTGAAGCTCAGGTAACTGATATAAAATTAAATAATGAAAAAATAGAATCTGTTACTATAAATAATACAGAAGTATTAAAAACGGAAGTTGTTATTCTTGCTATAGGGCATAGTGCTAGAGATACTTATAAAATGCTTTACGAAAAGGGAGTTAAGATTACTCAAAAACCTTTTGCTATAGGAGCTAGGATAGAGCACCCTCAAGTTTTAATAAATAAATCTCAGTATAAAGAGTTTCATGATCACCCAAGATTAGGAGCAGCTGATTATAGATTGGTTGAACATACTTCTAATGGAAGAACTATATATACGTTTTGCATGTGTCCAGGAGGTTCTGTGATAGCCTCTGCATCTGAAGAAGGGCATGTGGTTACAAATGGTATGAGTGAACATGCTAGAGACAAAGAAAACGCAAACAGTGCTGTTTTGGTTAATGTTACGCCTGAAGACTTTGAAAGTAATCATCCTTTAGCTGGAGTTCACTTCCAAGAAAAGTATGAAAAATTAGCTTTTGAATTAGGAGGCAGAAATTATAAGGCACCTATACAATTAGTAGGAGATTTTTTAAATGATAGAGTAAGCACTACATTAGGTTCAGTTAACCCATCATATAAACCAGGATATAAATTTATAGATTTAAGAGAGTGTTTACCTAAATTTGTTTGTGAAACGATGAAAGAAGGATTACTTTTATTAGATAAAAAATTACATGGATTTGCTATGGATGATGCAGTATTAACAGGTGTTGAGACTAGATCATCTGCTCCAGTGAGAATCGTAAGAGATGATGAAACTTTAGAATCTATAAATGTAAAAGAACTATATCCTAGTGGAGAAGGTGCTGGATATGCGGGTGGAATAGTAACTGCGGCTGTAGATGGTATAAAATGTGCTGAAAAAATAATTACTAAATATTCTGAAAAAAATATTTAACGAAAATTTAATAAATATTTAATATATTTTTAATATTTAACATAGATTTAACAAAAATATGTTGCTGGTTTGATAGAATGGTTAAGGTGCTATATATGTAGACTAATATTATAAATATTTCAAGGAGGAAATGAAATTGGATATAGTAATTAGCCTTATGGGAGGATTGGGTTTATTTTTATATGGAATGAACTTAATGGCTGAAGGTCTTGAAAAATCTGCGGGAGCTAAGCTTAAAAAAATAGTAGAACTTCTTACTAGTAACATATTTATGGGAGTAGCAGTAGGAGCTTTCGTTACAGCAATTATACAAAGTAGTAGTGCTACTACTGTAATGGTAGTTGGATTTGTTAATGCAGGTATAATGAATTTAACACAAGCAATAGGGGTTATAATGGGTGCTAATATAGGAACGACTATAACAGCACAGCTAGTATCCTTTGATTTAAATGGGATGGCGCCAGTAGCTTTAGGGATTGGTATAATTTTATATTTATTTGCGTCTAAACCTAAAACTAAAAACATAGCAGAAATACTTATAGGATTTGGTATATTATTTACTGGTATGGATTTTATGAAGGCTGCAGTTGAGCCTTTAGCAGAATATAAAGGATTTACAGATTTATTAATAACATTTGGAGATCATCCAATATTAGGACTTTTACTTGGATTTGGAATAACGGCTATAGTTCAAAGTTCAAGTGCATCTATGGGTATGCTTATAGCACTAGCATCACAAGGCTTAATACCTTTAAGTGCAGCACTACCAATATTATATGGACAAAATATAGGTACATGTGTTACATCATTAATATCAAGTGTTGGAGCATCTAGTAATGCAAAAAGAGCTGCAGTAATGCATTTGATTTTCAATGTATTAGGTACAGCGGTATTCTTGATTTTATTAAATAAACCAGTAGTTAACTTTGTAACTAATATGGATCCAGGTGATGTTGCAAGACAAATAGCAAACACGCATACATTATTTAATATAATATCGGTTATAATATTACTTCCGTTTACTAAGTTTATAATAAAACTTGCAGTAAAACTTGTTCCTGATAAAGAAGGAGAAGATGATGAGCATAAGGCTATAAAATATCTAGATGATAGAATGGTTGAAACTCCATCGATAGCAGTTGCAAGTGCAGTTAAAGAAACTTTAAGAATGGGTAAAAAAGCTAAGGAAAGTTTAAGTTATTCAATAGATGCATTTATAGAGAAATCACAAGATAAGATAGATAAAACACTTAAAAGAGAAAAAACTGTTAATGAATTACAAAAAGGTATATTAAATTATTTATTAAAATTATCGAAAGCTAATTTAGATGGAGATTCTAGAGATATAGTAGATTCATTATTTAATACAGTGAATGATATAGAAAGAATAGGAGATCATGCAGAAAATATAGCTGAGTTAGCTCAAGATATAATAGATGGTGATCTAAAATTATCAGAACAAGGAACAGAAGAGATAAAGGAATTATATAGCAAAGTTATAGCTACATACTCATATTCTCTTGAAGCTATGAAAAATTATGATGTAGACTTAGCTTGTAAGGTTATAAAAATGGAAGAGCAAGTTGATATGATGGAAAAATCATGTAGAGCTAATCATATGCATAGATTAAATAACAATTTATGTAGTATAGATAGTGGAGTGATTTTCCTAGATTTAATATCTAATCTAGAAAGAGTATCAGATCATGCTGTGAATATAGCACAACAGGTTATAGCTAATAAAATAGAATCAAAATAATTAAATAATCGACAAAACTCCTGTATAGAAAATATACAGGAGTTTTGTATATATAAACATTTAAATGAAAATATTATAATTAAATTATAAAAAAATATTTATAATTAATTGGAAAAAGGTTTATTGTTTGATATAATTTCTATGTATAATAAAATTTTAACAAGAAGAAAGAGGTATACCATGAAAAAGTTAAGTTTTGATTATAGCAATTCTATTGGTTTCTTCAATCAAAAAGAAATCGATTGTATGAGTGAATATGTAAAGGTTGCACATGATATGATACATAATAAAACAGGAGAGGGTAACGATTTCTTAGGATGGGTTAACCTACCTGAAAATTATGATAAAAAAGAGTTTGATAGAATAAAAAAAGCAGCAGAAAAAATAAAGAATGATTCAGATGTTTTATTAGTTATAGGAATAGGTGGATCTTACTTAGGGGCAAGAGCTGCTGTAGAAATGTTAGGACATTCTTTTAGAAATAACTTATCTAAAGAAGATAGAAAATCTCCTCAAATATACTTTGTAGGTCAAAATATAAGTTCTACTTATATGCTTGATTTATTAGATGTTATAAAAGACAAAGAGGTATCTATAAATGTTATATCGAAGTCAGGAACTACAACAGAGCCTGCAATAGCATTTAGAGTATTTAAAGATTTTTTAGAAAAAAAATATGGAAAAGAAGAAGCTAGTAAAAGAATATATGCTACTACTGATGCTAAAAAAGGAGCATTAAGAGTATTAGCAGATGAAGAAGGGTATGAGACATTTATAATACCAGATGATGTAGGAGGGCGATTCTCAGTATTAACGCCAGTGGGATTATTACCTATAGCTGCTTGTGGAATAGATATAGATGCTATAATGCAAGGAGCTAAGGACTCTATGAATGAATTTGCTAATTCTAATCTGTCTGAAAATTATAGTTACCAATATGCAGTAGTTAGAAACATACTTCATAGAAAAGGTAAAGATGTTGAACTAATGGTTAACTACGAACCAGGTTTACATTATGTTGGGGAATGGTGGAAACAACTATACGGAGAAAGTGAAGGTAAAGATAATAAAGGTATTTACCCAGCTTCAGTAGATTTTTCAACAGATTTACACTCTATGGGTCAATATATACAAGAAGGAAAAAGAATATTATTTGAAACTGTTTTAAACGTTGAAAATACAAGAAGAGAAATAACTATAAATGAAGAAAAAGTAGATTTAGATGGATTGAACTATTTAGCAAATCAAACAGTAGATTTTGTAAATAAGAAAGCATTCCAAGGTACACTACTAGCTCATACAGATGGGTCAGTTCCAAATTTAATAGTAAATATACCTCAATTAGATGAGTATAATTTTGGATATTTAGTATACTTCTTTGAAAAAGCTTGTGCTATAAGTGGATATATATTAGGAGTAAATCCTTTTAATCAACCAGGAGTTGAAGCATATAAGAAAAACATGTTTGCATTGTTAGGCAAGCCAGGATTTGAAAAAGAAAAAGCAGAACTTGAAAAAAGATTAAAATAGTTAAGGTTTAATTAAGGATACTGAAATATAATAAACACTATATAGAACACTTCTATGTAGTGTTTTTATTTTAAGTATATTGAAATGATAATTATCAAATAATATTATTAAAATTTGGGTATAACTTAATAAAGTTAAAACTAAAAATCAGGAGGGCTGAATACATGAGTGATAATGGAAGGAAAACTAGTATAGCACTGATTATAGTAGTAAGTATAATAAGTGCTATGATAGGTAGTTTCATGACAGTTTTTATATTTGGAGATAAGTTAGGAACAAAAAATAGTGAACAGAATAAACAAAATATAGTAGTAAATGATAGTGGCAAAACTCAAAATGTATATCATGCGGTAACAGATAAAGCAATGCCTTCAGTAGTTGGTATAACTACAACTACTATAGATACAAATAATTTATTCGCAGTTCCACAAGAATCACAAGGAGTAGGAACAGGATTTATTGTTGATTCAAAAGGATATATATTAACAAATTCACATGTTGTATCTGATGGAAAAGCATCTGATGTAACAGTATTATTCAATGATGGATCAACTACAAAGGGAAAAGTTTTATGGAATGATCCAACTATAGATATGGCTATTGTAAAAGTAGACAAAACAGGTCTTCCTGTAGCGGACTTAGGAAATAGTGATGAGGTAAGAACTGGAGATATAGCAATAGCAATAGGTAATCCGCTAGGGCTTGAATTCCAAAAAAGTGTAACACAAGGGATAATAAGTGGTCTTGATAGAAGCATAGATACTGGAAAAGGTTCTAGTATGACAGGTCTTATACAAACTGATGCAAGTATAAACCCTGGTAACAGTGGAGGTCCATTACTAAATGATAAGGGTCAGGTTATAGGTATAAATACAGCTAAAGCTTCTGGGGCAGAAGGATTAGGATTTGCAATACCAATAAATTCAGCAAAACCTATAGTAGATCAAATAATAAAAGATGGTAAATTTGAAAAAGTAACTTTAGGTATAAAAGGGATTGATGTACAAACATTTGAAACTGCAACAGGAACAGATTTAGAAGCAAATGAAGGTGTATATGTAGCTGAGGCTATAGCTAATACACCAGCTCAAAAATCAGGAATTCAAGCAGGTGATGTTATAACTAAAATAGGAGATACAAAAATAACATCAATGTCAGATTTAAACAAAGCTCTATATCAATATTCCGTAGGAGACCAATCAAAGATAGTAATAAATAGAGGTGGAAAAAATATAACTATTGATGTTAAATTTTAATATATAAAAAAAGATGGGATTTAAATCCCATCTTTTTTATTCTGCAATTTTACTTTTGTTGCTAGGACAAGAACTTTGGCTTGAACAACCAGAGCATCCCGAACATCCTGCATTTTTAGATTTCATATTTTTGTAAAGTATGAATAGTGCTAGAAGGATAATTCCTCCACCTACAAGCAATTCTATTGATGAAGATATTGCTGCGTTTTCAAATAATAATGAACCTACTATTTTTACAATGAAAGCTGCAATCCATGCTATTGCAAATTGATAAGTTGCAGATATAAACATCATTTTATTACCATATTCTTTTCTCATTGTAGAAAGTGCTGCTATACATGGAGTATATAATGCAGAGAATACTAAGAATCCGTAAGCTGTTACAACAGTAAATGTTTCTGGTAAAACAGTATTTAAATTACCATATACAATTTCCATTGTACTTATAACAACCTCTTTTGCACTTATACCTGTTAATATAGAAACTCCAGCTCTCCAATCACCGAATCCTAAAGGAGCAAATATAGGAGCTATTAAACCACCTAATGAAGCTAAAAAACTACTATTTATATTATCTGTAAATCCTGAGAAATTAAATGATGATAATGCCCATATAACAACAGACATAGCAAACATTATTGTACAAACCTTTACTAAAAATCCTTTAGCTTTATTCCAAGTATTTTTAAATAAAGCATTAAGTGTTGGTAATTTATACTCTGGAAGTTCAAGTACAAAAGGCTCAACATCAGCTTTATAAACTGTTTTATTTAATACTAATGCTATTATTATGGCAACTACTATACCTAGTAAATAAAGAGATGTAGTTACTATAGCTGCATTTTTAGGGAAAAATATAGATACAAATAATGCGTATACTGGTACTTTTGCACCACAAGTCATAAGAGGTGCTATAAGTGCAGTTACTTTTCTATCTTTTTCACTTTCTAAAGTTCTAGTAGCCATTATAGCTGGAGAAGCACATCCAAGTCCCATTATCATAGGTATGAATGCTTTACCAGATAATCCAACTTTCTTCATTATGTTATCCATTAAGAATGCTGTTCTAGCCATGTATCCACTATCTTCAAAGAATGATATACCTAGGAATAGAACAAATATTAATGGGAAGAATGGTAATGCTCCACCTAATCCGCCTATTAATCCATCGACTATTAATGAGTGGAACCATGGGCTAGAATTTGCAAATAGCGCATCAGCAGGAACAGCTACATAATTTTCTATTAATGTTTCTGTCAATCCTTGAAGAGGGCCACCTACCCAATCAAATGTAAATTTGAAAAGTATTAATAAAGCAGCAATAAATATAGGATAAGCTAATATAGGATTTAAAATTATATTATCTAGCTTACTACTTAAGCTTTCTTTATTTTTAAAACCTGATTTCATAGACTTACTTAATATTTTTTCTAATTCTTTATAAGTATTCATTTCATTTCCAAAGTCTTTTCTATAATTAAAACTAGATGACAATGCTAATTTTATATCATTTTCTATATTGTCTAGACCTTCTTTTTTCTTTGCTATTATAGGAATAACTTTAATTCCTAACTCAGCTTCAAGTTTTTTTGCATCTATATGAATACCTTTAGATTCAGCGACATCAATCATATTAAGAAGCAATACGATTGGTTTATTGTATTGCATAAGCTGTGTAGTTAAGTATAAGTTTCTATCTAAACTAGATGCATCTACTATATTTAATATTAAATCTACATCATTACTTTCTAAAAATTGCTTAGAAACCTTCTCTTCATTTGAAAAAGTATCCATAGCATATATCCCAGGAAGATCTACTATTTTTATATCTTCACTTATAAAACCTTCTTTTTTCTCGATAGTAACACCAGGCCAGTTTCCTACATACTGCTTCGAACCAGTAAGCATATTAAACACTGTAGTTTTACCTACATTTGGGTTACCAAATAATGCAACATTAATCAAGTTGATACCTCCTTATTTTAAGCTTATATTTTTTGCGTCATTTTTTCTTATTGCTAAATCAAATCCTCTAAAACGAACTAAAATTGGATCTCCTAGAGGAGCTATTTTTTTCACTTCTATTTCAGTCTCACTTGTACAGCCAAGAGCTAATAATCTTTTTGCTAATTTTTCGTTTCCATATATATTATCTATGATGCCTTTTTGACCTACTCTTAAATCGTAAACAGTCATCATTAACACCTCCTAATGAGTTTCATTCTCAATTAATTATAATATAAATATACCATTTAATATTCAAAAAGTCAATAAATAGTGAATGATATATGAAAAATAAATAATATCTATATTTTAATATGGTAATATGTAATTGAGGGATACATTTACAACTAAGGGGGAGGACTTTATAAATGAAGACAAAAAAGCTAACCTATATGGCGCTTATGATTGGATATAGTTTGATATTATATATATTAGAGAGCTATATGCCAAATCCATTAATTGCAATATTTCCAGGAGCTAAGTTGGGACTTACAAATATAATAACGTTAACGTGTTTAGTTATATTTGGATTAAAAGATACTTTTGTTATATTATCAATAAGGATTTTGATGTCATCTATATTTGCAGGACCAATATCATATTTAATGTTTAGTATAGCAGGAGGATATTTAAGTTTGTTATTAATGGTAATAGCATTAAAATTTAGATGGTTTTCTTTAATAGGTGTAAGTATAATAGGGGCTATAGGTCATAATATTGGGCAATTAATAGTAGCTAGTTTGATTATTGATAACACTATGATATTTGGATATTTACCATATATGTTAATTGCATCTGTCATTACGGGGGTATTTGTAGGTATAACATCTAAATATATGGTAAATAAAATGCCATACATTAGTAAAACGTTTGTTGACATAACAGGGAAAACATTGTTAAAATATAAGTAAATCTATATAAATTTGTAACTATGGTGGTAATATGACTAAAAACGAGATGGTTTTATTAAAAAAAGAAATAGAAAGTTTGAGAGAAGAAATAAACACGTATATAGAATATCCTGATATATTCAAAGACGAACTGGTTAGTACTAGCAATAAAATTGATGAAGCGATAAACAAGTATATAAAGTTAAACCAAGAGTCTTCTAAATAAACGGGAAGACTTTTCTTGTGTTATAAGGAAATGAAATTTTTTTATTTGTAAATTTAATTTCCTTATAACATGAATTTATAAAAATTTTAATATTTTAGTAAATAAGTATATGACTTAAGCATTAAGTTAACAATTTATAATTGAATATATATTAATCGTTGAAAGAAAGGGATTAATTATGATTTTAGCAAGAATTATAAATTCAATTATAATAGTTGTTTGTGCTTATGTTTTACTCAAATTAATACAATACTTTTTAAAAAAGATATTTGAACTTACTAGATTTGATGTTAGATATGAAAATACATTAAGCAGTCTTTTATGCTCAATGGCATATTATATTATATTTATACTTACTATAATTCTTTTATTAAAAGAGTTTAAGATAGTTGATGTTACTAAGTTTGGAACTTTAGTTACAGGAGCTAGTATAGTAGGATTGATAGCTGGAGTAGCATCTCAAAGTATATTAAAGGATATTTTCAATGGGTTTTTTATTATATTTGAAAAACAGATACAAGTTGGAGATTTTGTTATTTTAAATGAAGAATTTAGAGGTACTGTAGAAGAAATTGGATTAAGAAGTACTAGTTTAAGAGACTGGGATTTAAGAAGAGTTACTCTTCCTAATGGAAATATAGTTAGTATTAGAAATTATAGCAGAGCAAATATGAGAGTTGTTGTAAATGTAAGAGTTTCATATGAAGAAGATCCGATGAATGTTATAAAATCATTGGAACAAGTATGTGATATATTAAATGAACGGCATGAAGATATTTTGTGGACGAAGAAAGGTAAGGAAAATTCGGGGTTATTTAAAGTTTATGGAGTTACAGATATAGAAGAAAGTCCTATTGGGGCTAAATACACTATAACTGGAGTAGTTCAGTCTCATAAATATTTTGTAGCACTTAAGGATACCAAACTTCAAATTTTAATAACTTTTAGAGAAAATGGAATAAATATAGCGTATCCTACACATATAAATGTTATTAAAAATAATATAAATGATTAAAATTTAGGGCTATTTAACATAAGCCCTTTTTATCGTATAGATAAATTAAATCTTGATAAATAAAATTTAAAATTTTTTAGTTTTAAAGTTAATATAGTCGTAATAATGACTAGCCTATTGTAAATATAAATAATTATATATATTTATAATAGGAGGCGAGGGCCATAAGTGCTAAAGAAATTATAACTAGATTATTAGTAGCTCTTATCATAGGTGGGTTAACAGGGCTTGAAAGAGAAAAGTCATATCAATTTGCTGGATTTAGAACTCATATATTAGTAGCTGTAGGATCGTGTATAACAGCTATAACATCTGTGATATTATTTATAGATTATGGCAGTAAAACAAACTTAGATCCATCAAGATTAACCGCTCAAGTATTATCTGGAATTGGTTTTTTGGGAACGGGAGCAATACTGAAAAATTCAAGTGGTATAAGAGGACTTACGACTGCTGCTGGGATATGGGCGACCGCCTGTATAGGAATTGCTGTTGGTTATGGTCAATATACACTTGGTATATTAGCCTGGGTTTTTGTATTAATAACTTTATACATATTAAAAAATATAGATAAGGTATTTTTTAGAAAAAAACAAAATATATTAACGATACAAGTAGATGATATAAATATTATATCGTGTATGTATAATAAATTAGAAAAATCACAAATAAAGGTGAATAATATTGATGTAGTTAATGGAGATTATTGCTATATAGTTAGTTTTTTCGTTGTTTATGATAGACGAATTATGATAGAAAAGATAATATTAGAATTAAATGAGTTAAAAAACATAATAAGTATAGATTATTTACATTAAAATATATAAAATAAAGATAGCTATAAAAAAGTTGAGGTGTGTGAAGTGAAGACAAACATAAGAGTAATAGTAGAAGGATCTACAGATTTCCCAAAAGAACTTTTAGATGAAATGGGAGTGAAGGTTGTAGGAATAAATATAGCCTTTGGAGAAGAGCATTATATAGGTGGAGTAGAAATTAGTGAAAAAGAGTTTTATGAAAAAATGAAGGGATGCAAAGAGTTACCAAAAACTTCTAGCCCATCTCCTGATAGATTTATAGAAATGTTTGATTGTGAAGAAGAAGAAATATTAATAATAACATTAACTTCTAAGTTATCTAGTACGTACAGCAGTGCTGTTTTAGCTAAAAATATATATTTAGAACATAATCCTGGAAGCAATAAGAGAATTGCAGTTGTAGATTCATTAAGTGGATCTATAGGTGTAGGATTAATGGTATATAAAGCTAATAAATTAATTGAGCAAGGGAAATCGTTAAAAGAGGTAGTTGATTACTTAGAAAACATAAAAAAAGATATAACTTTTTATGGGGTATTAGACACACTTGAGAACGCTATTAAAGGTGGTAGAGTAAACCCTATAGCTGGTAGATTAATAAATGCGCTTAACTTTAAGGTTATTATAGAAATAGCAGAAGGTGAAGTTAAACCTATAGACAAAGCTAGAGGCGAAAGTAATAGTATGAAGAAGCTATTTGAAAAAGTAAAAAATAATGTACATGACATAAAAAATAAGACATTGGTAATAGGTCATGCAAATTGTGAAGAAAAAGCTTATAAAATTGCAAAACATATAGAAGAAAATTATGAACATAAGGACATAATAATATCAAGTATAGGACCAGTTATGGGAACTTATACTTCAGAAGGAGCTATATTAATAGCAGTTCTGTAAATTATAAGCCAAAAAAGGAGTGAAATTATGGGAGTAAATAGAAATTTAATTGAAGAACAGTTTAAATGGAATATTGATACTATGTATCAAACTTCAGAATCAATTAAACAAGATATTGATAAGGTAAATGGGATAATAGAAGAACTTAAAGGATATAAAGGTAAAATTGCAATTAGCAAAGAAAACCTTTATACCGTATTAAATGACTCTGAAAAAGCATCAAGAATCCTTCAAAACTTATATGTATACACTCATATGAAACAACATGAAGATACTCGCAATAATGAAAATCAGGCTAGAGCTACAAAAATAGCTATGATTTCAACTGAATTATCAATGGCTACATCGTATATAATACCGGAAATAATAGCTATGGATGAAAAAAAATTACAAGAATATTTAAGTGATGAAAAATTAAATTTCTATAAAAAATATGTAGATGAAATTTTAAGAGATAAACCTCATACACTTACTGAGAAAGAAGAAGAAATTTTAGCTGCAGCGTCAGAATTAAGTGGAGTAGCTGAAAATGTATATGAAATGTTTTCATTTGCAGATTTAAAGTTTCCTGAAATAAAAGGCGAAGATGGAAAAAATATAAGAATTACACATGGTAATTACTCTACATTGCTTAAAAGTAAAGATAGCAGAGTTAGAAAAGATGCATTCGAAGCTGTATATTCTACATATGGAGAGTATAAAAATACCTTTGCATCTACTTTATATGGAGGAATAAAAAGCGAAATATTCTATTCTAAAATGAGAAATTATAAATCAGCAATAGAAAGCTCTTTATTTCAAGATGATATAAGTGTAGATGTATATTACAATCTTATAGATGTAGTTGATAAAAATTTAGATACATTAAATAAATATGTAGAGTTAAGAAAAAAATATTTAAATATAAATGAAATGCATATGTATGACCTATATGTACCTATAACATCTAACTTTGATATGAAGGTAACTTATGAAGAAGCTCAAGCAATAATTTTAAAAGCTTTAAAACCTTTAGGTGAAGAATATTTAAGTATAGTAAAACAAGCCTTTAGTGAAAGATGGATAGATGTATATGAAAATGAAGGTAAACAAGGTGGAGCTTATTCATGGGGAAGTTATGATTCATCTCCATATATATTGATGAGTTATAAAGATGATTTAAATTCATTGTTTACATTAGTACATGAATTAGGACATTCAATGCATAGTTACTACTCAAGAAATAACCAAGAATACTTGTATTCTTCATATAAGATATTTGTGGCTGAAGTTGCATCTACTTTAAATGAATTATTACTAGTAAATTATTTACTAGAAAATTCATCATCTAAAGATGAAAGAATATATTTATTGAATTATTATTTAGAGCAATTTAGAACTACGGTATATAGACAAACTATGTTTGCAGAATTTGAGAAAATAACTCATGAAAGAGTTGAAGGAGGAGAACCTCTGACAGCTAAAGAATTTACAGATATTTATTATGATTTAAACAAAAAATACTATGGAAAATCTTGTATAGTAGATGAAGAAATAGGATTAGAATGGGCTAGGATACCACACTTCTATTCGAATTTCTATGTTTATAAGTATGCCACTGGATTTTCGGCAGCTAGTGCTTTAAGTGAAAAAATATTAAACGAAGGTGGAAATGCTGTTGAGAAATATTTAGATTTCTTGAAAAGTGGAGGATCTGAATATCCACTTAATCAGCTGAGAGCTGCTGGAGTTGATATGGAAAAGAAAGAATCTATAGAAAAATCATTAGATATATTTAAAGATTTAGTAAATGAATTAGAGAGAGAATGTTAATTAACATTCTCTTTTTTTTATGCAAAAAATATTGAATTAACTGTGAATAAATTGATTTTACTTATATTTAACATTGTTTTACTTGCACTTAACTTTATTTACCTTAACTTAACCCTACTCTAATTTATATTTAACATAAAAGCTTTATTATTAAAACATAAAGTAAATACAACTTAAAGAATAAACGACAACAAAGTTGATAAACTAAGATTATGATATAAATTTACAAAGATTATTAAAGAGCCGTGGAGGTAATAAGATGTTTAAAAAGAAAATAGGAGTACTGATAGCAAGTACTATAATGGTAGGTATGTTGGCTGTAGGATGTGGATCGAAAGATTCGGATTCAGCTAGATTGTCAATATCAGGATCGACTTCAGTAGGGCCAGTTATAGAAAAAGAAGCAGCGGGATTTAAATCAGTAAGTCCAAATACATCAGTAGAGATCAATCAATTAGGAACATCTGCAGGAATAAAAGATGCAATAACTGGAGTAGCAGAAATAGGTATGGCATCTAGAGATTTAAAACCAGAAGAAAAGAAAGAAGGTCTTTCTCAATCTGAAATAGCATTTGATGGTATAGCTATAATAACTCACAAAAATAATGAAGTTAAATCGCTTACTATGAATCAAATAAAGGATATATATACAGGAAAGATAACTAATTGGAAAGAAGTTGGCGGAAAAGATGCTCCAATAGTTGTGGTTTCAAGAGAAGATGGATCTGGAACGAGAGATGCATTCCAAGAGATTGTTGGATATGATTCAACTCAGTTAATTAAAGAGGCTCAAATAAGTGATGGAAATGGAAACATAAAATCAACAGTAGCTGGAAATGAAAATGCAATAGGATTTACATCATTTAGTTACATAGATGATAGTATAAATGCAATCGGTATAGATGGAATACAACCAACAGCAGAAAAAGCTAAAAATGGAGAATATAAATTATCAAGACCATTCTTATTAGTATACAAAGAAGATGCATTATCAGAAAATGGAAAGAAATTTATAGATTATGTATTAAGTGAAGATGGACAGAAAATAGTAACTGAAGAAGGATTAATAAGTGTTAAGTAATTGCTAAAATTTAGTAATTAAAATGGAGGTATTTATGTTAGCTAAGGAGCAACTGGTTAGTTCTAAGAATAATAATAGAACAAAATATGCTATAGAAAAAGTAGCAAAAAATATATTTATGATGAGTGCGTTAGTAGCGGTATTAAGCTTGCTGCTTATAATAGGTTTTGTTTTCTATAAAGGTCTTACACCATTTATAGCAAAAGGATATTCTTTTATAGATTTTATAACAGGAACTTCTTGGGTTCCAAGTGCGGATCAATATGGAATTTTACCAATGATAGTTGCATCAATATTATCGACTATAGGAGCATTACTAATAGGAGCACCTATAGGAATACTTACAGCTGCATTTATTGCAGAGATTGCACCTAAAAATGTAGGGAAAGTAATAAGCTCAGGTGTAGATTTATTAGCTGGAATACCATCTGTATTGTATGGATTATTTGGATTAGCAGTAATAGTTCCAACAATACAAGATATATTCAACTTACCAAAAGGTCAAAGTTTATTGGCTGTAATATTTGTTTTAGCTATAATGATGCTACCTACAATCATAGCTGTTTCAAAAACTGCTATAAAAGCTGTGCCTGATGCATATAGAGAAGGATCATTAGCACTAGGGGCATCAAAGATAGAAACTATATTTAAAGTAGTTTTACCTGCAGCTAAATCAGGTATATTAGCAGCAGTTGTATTAGGAACGGGAAGAGCTTTAGGAGAAACGATGGCAGTTATGCTAGTTGCAGGTAACTCTCCTGTAATACCTAATTCTATTATGGATAGTGTAAGACCGTTAACGACAAATATAGCATTAGAAATGGGATATGCATTTGGAACACATCAAGAAATGTTATTCGCAACGGGAGTAGTGCTATTTACATTTATACTAATACTTAATTTACTATTAAGTAAACTTTCTAATAAGGCAGGCATGTAATATGAGAAAAATAAGAGAAAATATATTAAAAGCTGCAGTTTTATTGTCAGCAGTATTTACTATAGGCATGCTAGTTATAATAGTTGGATTTATATTTGTAAAAGGTATTGGAGGTATAAATTTAAATTATTTAACTAGTGATTATGCAGCAGGTGGCGGTGGCGGAATACTACCGATGATAGTAACTACTTTATACACAGTATTTTTATCAATTTTAGTTGCTACACCTATTGGCGTATTAGCAGCTGTATATTTACAAGAATACGCTAAAAAAGGAAAGATTGTTGATATAGTAAGATTTGCAACAGAGAGTTTAGCAGGAATACCATCTATAGTATATGGACTATTTGGAGGTATATTCTTCGTTATTACTCTTAAGATGGGATATTCAATAATCGCAGGAGCTTTAACTGTTGCAATAATAATTTTACCTGTAATAATACGTACTACAGAAGAAGCACTAAAAACAGTGCCTAATGGATATAGAGAAGCATCTTTAGCAATGGGAGCAACTAAATTCCAAACTTTATATAAAGTTATAATACCTAGTGCATTACCTGGAATATTATCAGGAATAATATTATCTATAGGTCGTGTTGTAGGAGAATCAGCAGCAATATTACTAACAGCTGGTACAGTTGCTCAAATGCCTGGTTCAATATTTGATAGTGCGAGAACATTAACAGTTCAATCATATTTAATAGCTAAGGAAACAGGAGATATACAAGCAGCAGCAAGTGTAGGCGTGGTTTTAATAGTAATAGTATTATGTTTAAATACTTTAGCTAAGTTTATAGTTAAAAAGTTTAGTAAGGAGAGCTACTAAAATGAATAATATAAAAATAAATGTAAAAAACCTAGAATTATTTTATGGAGATAACAAAGCATTAAAAGGCATAGATATGCAAATAAAAGAAAATAAAGTTACTGCGTTAATAGGTCCCTCAGGTTGTGGTAAATCAACTTTTTTAAGAACATTAAATAGGATGAATGACTTAATAGAAGGGGTTAAAATAAAAGGAGAAATACTTGTTGACGGAGAAGATATATATAAATCTGATGATGTTATAAAATTACGTACAAAAGTCGGGATGGTTTTTCAAAAGCCGAACTTATTTCCTATGAGCATATATGATAATGTTGCATATGGACCGAGAATTCATGGAATAAAAGATAAATCTACTTTAGATAAAATAGTAGAAGAAAGCTTAAGGGGAGCAGCTATTTGGGATGAAGTAAAAGATAGATTAAATAAATCTGCACTAGGGCTATCTGGAGGTCAACAGCAGCGTATATGTATAGCAAGAACTATAGCTATGAAGCCAGAAGTGATTTTAATGGATGAACCTACATCTGCATTAGACCCAATATCTACATCAAAAGTAGAAGAGTTAATAGCTGAATTAAAAGATAAATTTACAATAGTAATAGTTACGCATAATATGCAACAGGCAGCTCGTGTATCTGACGAAACAGCATTTTTCTTAACAGGAGAGGTTGTAGAGTTCGATGAAACTAAAACTATATTTACAAATCCAAGTGATAAGCGTACAGAAGATTATATAACAGGAAGATTTGGATAAACTATATTTATACTAAATTATAAAACAATCAATAAAGGAGTTTTAATATGATCAACAGTAGCTTAGAGTTAAATATAAATACCCTTATAAACTATACATTGAAGATGATTGATAAAAGTGAAGCAATTTTAGAAGATTCTGTACAATGTATGCTAACAAAGGATGTTGAAAAAGCAAAATTAATATCAAAGCAAGATGATGAAATAGATGCTCTTAGAGATTATATAAGGGATAGAAGCATTGAGCTTATGGCTTTAAAACAACCAATGGCAAAGGATTTAAGGTTTATATATTCACTAGAAAGCATATGCTTAGAGTTAGAACGAATAGGTGATTATGCTGTTAATATTGCTGATGAAGTTATCAAAATAGGGAAAGAAGAGTATATAAAAGACTTAGTTGATATCCCGAAGATGAAAGAAATTTGCATACAAATGATAAGAGATACTAAAAAATCATTAGAAAATAGAGATGAAAAATTAGCATATAATATTGCAGTAAGAGATGAATTAGTAGATGAATTGTACGAGTGTGTACAAGACCATACACTTAAAATCATGCATCAAAAGGAAGTTAATATAGATCAAGGTGTAAGAATTTTATTTATAGGTAGGTATTTAGAAAGAATTGGAGATCACACTACAAATATATGTGAATATATAATATATGCGTTAAAAGGCGATATGATAGAGATTGGATAAAACTACAAAATAAGTAGTTTTATTTTTTTGTACTAATATTTTAACGACTATAAACATATTTATTAAATAAAGGCTATAGAGATTGAAATTAGTGTCAATAATAATTATTAATATAGTGCTTATTAATAATATAAAGGGGAAATGGGGATGAAAAGAAGGATTAAACCTATTTTTTTAAATATGTTTATAGTAATATTGCTTTTAGTTTTAATATTTATTACATATGGCAACATAGTTGGAATATCGAATGATAAAGTTAATAGTAACAATAACATAGAGATAAATTTATTAAATAGTGAAAATTTAACACTGACACAACTTATGATACAAACAAGTAATATATGCAATAGAGGACCAAGACCTAAACCAGAAAAAATTGCGTATATAACTATAGATGATGGTCCTTCAAAATACACAAATGATATACTGAAAATATTAAACAAAAACAATGTGAAGGCTACTTTTTTTATGGTAGAAGGTAATATGAAAAAATACCAAGAATCATTGAAAAATATGGCTAATCAAAAACATGCTCTAGGTTTTCATAGTGTAAGTCATGATATAAATATTTTGTATAAAACTCCACAGTCAGCAGTAAATGAATTTGATAAGTGTAAAGAGACATTAGAAGAAATTACAAATCAAAAATCAAACCTTATAAGGTTACCTTATGGAAGTAAACCATATGCCTCAAAAGAAGATTATGATGCACTAGTAAATGCTGGGTATAAAATATGGGACTGGAATTTAGATACAGAAGACTGGAGAGCAACACCTAAAGACATAGTGGATAATGTAGCAAAATATTCAGGACAGCATAAAGAAATAGTTTTACTTATGCACGAAAAAGAACAAAGTGTAAAAGCTCTTCAAGGAATAATAGATGTATTAAAATCGAAAGGGTATACAATTCTTCCTATAGATGAAAGAGATACGCCTAAAAATTATTGGAAACAAAATTTAACTAACTGAATATAATATTTATAAACATTGACAATAATAATAGTGATTATATATAATTAATAGATAATAAGAATATTTAAAAACTGAGAAAAAGAGGAGTATGCAAACTCAACTTACAGAGAGGAAAGTTCACCGGCTGAAAAACTTTCTAAGAAATGAATTGCAGAATGTAGCTTTGGAGTTTCTAAGCTGAAGTAGTAGTAGGCCTAGACGGTGAGAATCGTTAAATTTATTAAGTGTTATATATGAATTGATTTAAATTCATATATAAAATTAAGGTGGTAACGCGAGCTCTTCGTCCTTAAATGGATGGGGAGCTCTTTTTAATTTTCAAATATATAAAATACAAATAGGAGGAATCTATATGGAAAATACTAATTTACCAAAAACGTATAATCCGAAAGACTTTGAATCGAGATTATATTCAAAGTGGGAAGAAGAAGGATTATTTAAATCTAAGCCAGATCCAAATAAAAAGCCGTTTACAATAATGCTTCCCCCACCAAACATAACAGGCCAATTACACATGGGACACGCGCTTGACCATACATTACAAGATATACTTATAAGATGGAAGAGAATGGACGGGTATGAAGCTTTATGGCAACCAGGAACAGACCATGCTTCTATAGCAACAGAGGTTAAGGTTGTTGAAAGAATAAAAGAGCAAGAAGGAAAAACTAAGTACGAATTAGGAAGAGAAGAATTCTTAAATAGAGCTATGGACTGGAGAAATGAGTTTGGTAGAAAAATAGTAGACCAAATGAAACAGTTAGGAGATTCTTGTGACTGGGATAGAGAAAGATTCACAATGGATGAAGGATGTAATGAAGCAGTTACAGAGTTCTTTGTGAAACTATATGAAAAAGGTCAAATATACAAAGGAAACAGAATAATAAACTGGTGTCCAGATTGTAAAACTACATTATCTGATGCAGAAGTTGAGCATGAAGAGCATGATGGAAAGTTCTATCATATAAAATACCCAATAGCTGGTAGTGATGAGTTCCTAGAAATAGCTACAACTAGACCAGAAACAATGTTAGGAGATACAGGTATAGCTGTAAATCCAGAAGATGAGAGATATACTCATTTAGTAGGAAAGCATGCAATACTTCCTATGATAGATAGAGAACTTATAATAGTTGCTGATGATTATGTTGATTTAGATTTCGGGACTGGTGCAGTAAAAATGACTCCAGCTCATGACCCTAATGACTTTGAAGTAGGGCAAAGACATAATCTTGAAAAGATAAATGTAATGAATGAAGATGGAACTATGAACAAATTAGCTGGTAAGTACGAAGGTATGGACAGATATGAGTGTAGAAAACAACTTATAGCTGACTTAGATGAAGCTGG
This sequence comes from Paraclostridium sp., assembly GCF_051657365.1. NCBI lineage: Bacteria > Bacillati > Bacillota > Clostridia > Peptostreptococcales > Peptostreptococcaceae > Paraclostridium > Paraclostridium sp. The sequence goes on along the minus strand of NZ_JBOFKN010000205.1, from coordinate 82,645 downwards.
ATACTTAATAGCTATAAAAGATCATAATCATAATGTAGGGTCTTGTTACAGATGTAAAACTGTAGTTGAGCCAAGATTATCAGACCAATGGTTCGTTAAGATGGATGAATTGGCAAAACCTGCTATAGATATATTAAAGAAACAAGATCTAGAATTTGTACCAGATAAATTTGAAAAAACTTACTTACAATGGTTAGATAATATAAGAGACTGGTGTATATCAAGACAGTTATGGTGGGGACATCAAATACCAGCTTACTACTGTCAAGATTGTGGAGAGGTAGTAGTTGCTAAGGAAATGCCAAAGCAATGTAAGTGTGGACATACTCACTTTAAGCAAGATGAAGATGTATTAGATACTTGGTTCTCTTCTGCATTATGGCCTTTCTCAACATTAGGATGGCCTAATAATACAGAAGAATTAAATTATTACTATCCAACAAGTGTACTTGTAACTGGATACGATATAATAACTTTCTGGGTATTAAGAATGGCAGTTGCAGGAATGTTCTGTATGGACGAAACTCCATTTAAACATGTATTAATACATGGGCTTGTTAGAGATGAAGAAGGTAGAAAAATGAGTAAATCTCTAGGAAACGGAATAGACCCATTAGAAGTTATAGATCAATACGGAGCAGATGCTTTAAGATTCATGTTAGCTACTGGAAACTCTCCAGGAAATGATATGAGATTCTATATGGAAAGAGTTGAATCATCTAGAAACTTTGCTAATAAATTATGGAATGCATCAAGATTTGTATTCATGAATATAGATGAAGATATAATGGATGGTGTAACTAGAGAATCAGTAGAAGCTAATATGACTTTAGCTGACAAGTGGATAATATCAAGAGCTAACAATGTTGTTAAAGAAGTTACTGATAACATGGATAAATTCGACTTAGGAATAGCAGCTCAAAAAATATATGACTTTGCTTGGTCAGAGTACTGTGACTGGTATATAGAAATAGTTAAGCCAAGATTATACTCTGATGATAAAGCTGCAAAGCAAACAGCATTATATACATTAACTTATGTATTAGAGAAAATATTAAAACTTCTTCATCCATATATGCCATTTATAACAGAAGAGATATATACTCACCTTCCAACAGTAGAAGGAAGTATAGTTGTAGCACAGTTCCCTCACTACAATGAGTCTGATAATATGGCTAAAGAAGAAGAAATGATGAACTTAACAATGGATGGTATAAGAAACATAAGAAATGTAAGAGCTGAAATGAATGTACCACCATCAAAGAAAGCTAAGGTTATAATAGTTCCAGCAGCTGAAAAGAAAGAAGCTATGGAAGAAGGATTAGATTACTTCGTAACATTAGCATCAGCATCAAATGTTGAAATAGTTGAAGATGAAACTAATATACCTGAAGATGCAGTAAGTGTTGTTATAGATGGAGTGAAAATATTTATACCTCTTGATGAATTAGTTGACTTTACTAAAGAATTAGAAAGATTGAATAAAGAAAAAGCTAAATTAGAAGGTGAGATAAAGAGAGTTAACGGAAAACTTTCTAATCAAGGTTTCTTAGCTAAAGCTCCAGAAAGCTTAGTAAATGAAGAAAAAGCTAAAAAAGAAAAATTTGAAGAAATGATTAAATCAGTTGTTGAAAGAATAGAAAATATAGAAGCTAAAATGAATTAGTAAAAAGGAGCTATCTCTTAGAGATTAGCTCCTTTTTGAATTGTGATAACTATTTAATATAAAAATTGGGATATCTCAAAATGAATTTCCACATTTGGAAACATCCTAATTTTTATATACATGATTTATCTAGCTTTTTATTGTACATAAACATATATAGTGCAGATGAGAAAATTATAATATATCCTATTATACTGAATACATCAGGGATTACATTGAACAATATAACACTTATTATTGCTGCAAATATTACGTTTGTATAGTTAAAAATAGATATTTCTTTAGCTGGAGCGTATTTGTATGCCCATGTTATGCCGAATTGTCCTATTGTTGCCGAAACACCTGATAATATTAAGTATATTAATTGTAGTATACTCATATGCTTATAAGTTTCTAGCATAAACGGAAATATTACTACTAACGAGAATAGTGAAAATATAAATACTATAGTTGCTCCTTGTTCTTTTTTACCTAAAGCTCTAAGGCATGTATAAGAAGAAGCTGCACATATGGCTCCTAGAACTCCTATTAAAGCAGGTACTATATCTAGGTTAAATTGAGGCCTAATTATGAATAGAGCGCCTATAAATGCAATTATTATAGAGATAATTTGGTTTATCTTTACTTTTTCTTTTAAAAATATAGCTGCAAGTATTATTGCGAAAAAAGAACTTAATTGATTTAACATATTTGCATCTGATAAAACTAATTTACTAATAGCATAGAAGTTAAATAAAACACCAAATGTACCAGTAGTGGCTCTTAAAAGTAGTAATCTTCTATTCTCCTTTTTTCCAAAAAACTTTTCTTTTTGTTTGTAAACCATGAAGAATGCAAATATAAATGAAACTGAATTTCTAAAAAATGTCTTTTGAAAAATTGGTAGATTACCTGACAGTTTAACAAATGTAGACATTAATGCAAATCCTAAAGCTGAAATTATTATAAATAATATTCCTTTTGATCTGTCGCTCATATTTTTACTTAATGTACTCATGTCTAATTCTCCCTATTGTTGAGTTTTAATATGGAAAATTTTATCATAACAAGTTAATTTGTTCAAATTTAAAATTAATTATATCTATTAATTATATACTGATAGTATATAATATAAATAAAGATTTTAATAAACAGGAGGGATAAATATGGCTGGAAATATATTTGGAAGAATGGCAGCAGATACATTAGGGTTATCAGATATAGGGAAGATAATATCGCCAAAGGATTTTGATAAAGTTGATGGTGATGATTACATAATGCATGAAGATGGAGAAAAAATATTTTTCGTTATAAAATCAAAGTCTGATGAGTATGTATTTACAAACAGAGGTCTTTTACATGTAGATGGGGCTAATGCTATAAGTAAGAAGAGAACTGTAAAAAGACATGAGTTTTATTATGAAAGAGTTCATTCAGTAACACTTGAAACAGCAGGAACTGTAGATTTAGATATAGAAATAAAGTTTAGTTTTGGAAATGAAGCATTTAGTATAGATGTAGATAAAAAACAATTAGAGCAATTGAAAGACTTATATAAAACTTTAGTTGAAATTGGAATGATACAAGGTAAGCACAATACTTCAATAGAAGATGGAACTAAGGGTCTTCAAATGGCAAATGATGCTATATCAAGATCTAAATTAGAAGGTAATGCTCTTAGTATAGTAAAAGAGATTACTAACTTTAATTTAGATTGGATGGAGTCTTTAAGATTAAATTATAGTAATAAAGATTTTACTGAGGTATTTGAAAAATATATAAATAATTAATAAAAAATAAAAATCACGCTTTAATTAAAGTGTGATTTTTATTTTTTATTGATGATAAAGTTTATATGGTCTATTATTAGATTTATAGTTTAAATAAAAGTATTTATAAAGGATTAATTAAGTATTTTGACGAAATTAATAAAATGAAAATACACTTAATTATGGATGATGGAGGAATAATATGAATTATAATGAAGCTTTAAAGTATATACATGAAAGTCATAAATTTGGAATAAGATTAGGGTTAGATAATATAAAAAAATTATTGGAATTACTAGATAATCCACAAGATAAATTGAAAATAATACATATAGCAGGAACTAACGGTAAAGGGTCTACATGTTCTTTTATATCGACAATATTAAAAGAAAGTGGATATAAAGTAGGATTATACACTTCTCCATTTTTAGAAACATTCACAGAAAGAATAAGAGTTAATGGAGATAATATACCTGAAGATGAAGTGGGAAATATTGTGAGTTTAATAAAAGAAAAAATAGAAGTAATGGTTAACGAAGGTTATTCATACCCTACAGAGTTTGAAATAGTAACAGCGATGGCATTTTATTATTTTTATAAGGAAAATGTAGACTTTGTAGCATTAGAAGTAGGTCTAGGCGGTAGATATGATGCTACTAATGTAATAGAAAAACCTATAGTAAGTGTAATAACTTCTATAAGTATGGATCATATAGGTGTATTAGGTGATACTCTAGGAAAAATAGCTTTTGAAAAAGGTGGGATTATAAAGGAAAATTGTACTACTATAGTATATCCACAAAAATATGAAGCTGGACAAGTTATAAAAAATATATGTAAGGAAAATAGATCTAAATACATAGAATGTAATTTCAATGATATAAATATAAAACAATCAAATATTAACTTACAAAGATATGATTGTATTATAAATAAGAAAGAATATAAAGATTTAGAAATAAAACTTATAGGAGAGCATCAAGTGAAAAATTCAGTTTTAGCACTTAATGTTATAGATTATATAAATGATAATTTAGGGTTAAATATATCTGAAGAATGCATAAGAAAAGGACTTGCACAAACTAGTTGGCCAGGCAGAATAGAAAAAATAAAAGAAAATCCTATGTTTATAATAGATGGAGCTCACAATGAAGAAGGTGCTGAATCTTTGGCTAAAGCTATGGATAAATATTTTAAAGATAAAAATAAAGTCCTTATAATAGGAATGCTTGAGGATAAAGACATAACTTCAGTATTGGATATATTAATACCTAGATTTAATAAAGTGATAACTACAACTCCAGATAATCCAAGATCAATAGATGCAGATAAACTTAAGAAAAAAATTGAAGAGTACAATATAGATGTAATTTCTAAACCTAAAATAAATGAAGCTGTTGAGTATACATTACAGAATACGGAAAAAGATGATGTTATAATAAGTGCTGGGTCTTTATATATGATAGGAAACGTAAGAAGCATAATAAAAAACTTATAAAAAAAGAGTTTGAAAATGAGATTAAAATCTCAAATTCAAACTTTTTTTTATTTAGACAATTGCTCACGTAAAGCTTTAGATAATTGATCTGGGCAAGATGTAGATTTTACACCACATGGTATTCCTTCTAACTTATCTGCTATTTCATTTGCAGGTCTTCCTTCTATTAAATGTTTAAGTCCTATTAAATTACCAGGACATCCTCCAACGAAGTCTACACTGGTAACTATATCATTATCGTCAATATCAAAAACTATTTCTTTACAACAAACTCCTGATGGTTTAACTGTTACTTTCATTTAAATAACCTCCCAAAATATACTAAGTCAATAATATCAAATAATATCGATATATTTCAAGTGTAAAAAACAGTAATAAGACAAGTATTTGAAGCAATATACTATGGTAGTATAATTTATTAGTAAGGAGGTTTTGTTTTGAAGCTATATACATCTAACTATTTATCACAAAGCATAAGCATAATTGATTATAAAACTTTCAAAGTGGAAAGTGAAATAAAGCTAGGACCGGATATATACCCTCATCATTTTTGTATAGAAAAAGAAAAAAACATAATGTATATACCTAGTTCATTTGATGGAGTTTTATATGTTTTAGATATGAAAAATGAAAAAATAATAGACTCGGTATCTATAGGCGGAAATCTTAGTCAAGTATTGCTTTGTAAACAAGAGTTATTTATAGCTAATGAAGATTCTAATAGCATATATGTATTAAATAAAAACACTTTAGAGCCTATTTGTGTAATCAGTGTTGACAATATGCCTCATGGATTTGCATTTGATATAAAATCGAATAAACTATATGTACCTTGTATAAATTCTATATTATGTATAGATAGTATAAGTAAAAATGTGGAAAATAAAATAGATATGAACTGCAAAGCATGGCATATAAAAATAGATAACAATAAAGATCATATATATATATCTACATTAGATGGAAAAATTATAGTTTTAGATAAACATGAATTGAAATTGATAAATGTTATTGAAGATTTATTAATACCTGTAGAACTTTGTATAAATTATGTAAAGGGATGTATATATATAGCTGACTTAGGATATAAAGCTATAAAAATATTAGATTATAATAGTCATGAAGAAGTAGGGTGTATAACTGTAAATGGAAATCCTCAAGGATTAGAACTATCAAAAGATAATAAGTACATATTTGTAACAGATACATATCACAATAGTGTAAAAGTATATGATACAAATAATAATGAACTTATCAATGAAATTAAGGTAGGAAAAGAGCCTACTACTATATTATTCGCGTAGGCTAGTTTTTACTTGAAATAAGCAAGTCTATTACTTCAGCATACATGTAAGATGCATTCTTTTTCCAATTATCACATATTAGTTTAGCTTGTTTTTCGGAAGATACGTTTAAATTTAAATCTATCAAGTTAGATTGGTTTTCAATAACTCTTAGATTTACGATAAATTCATTATCACTTTGCTTAACAAAACTAGATTTAACCTGAGTATCTGCTAATAAATTTTCTTTGTTTAATTTAATATATTCATCTAATTTTTCTGTCATCTGAACAGGGATTCTAGATAAAAAATATTCTAGAGTATCAATACCCTTTTTAGTTAGTGTATAATACTCCTTATTTGAATCTTCATATATTGTTAAGAAGTTAGCATCCATAAGTTGTGATAGAAATTGCTGCAATGAAAAATAATTCATTACTTCTGTCTCAAGTATAACTTGAGTAATTTGAGAATTAGTTAAATCCATATTTGTCTTTTCTAACACATATAAAATTAATAACTTATGGTAAGCTAATTCTTCAGATGAGTTTTCAAACATAATATCATCCTCCGTATAATGTTTCTATATAATTATATTAAACTAAAACATATAAAAATAAAAGTAGAATTTGATATTTACATAAATACATTTATATAATTTTACTATGTAATTATTTAAAAAGGCTACCTATAATAGGTAGCCTTCCTAAAACCTGGGTGTCTAATTTACTACTTACTTTCCAGACATTTGTCTTTCTGCCATTTCTACTAACTTTTTAGTCATGTAGCCACCTACATATCCATTTTGTCTAGCAGTTAAATTTCCTTTATCTACTGATTCGTAGTTTGATAAACCTAATTCGTTAGCTATTTCTAATTTCATTTGGTTTAATGCTGTTTTAGCTTCTGGAACGGCTTTTTTAGTTGACATAGTAAATTTCCTCCTTGAGTATTAGATGTCTTACAACTATGTTTAAAACATGGTTGTTGATATTAATTTAACCGATATGAAAATTTATATTCATGTTTTAAAAAAATTATTTAAATTTTTTATTTATTTTTATTTTTTTATCTTTTCTTATACCTTCTTGTATTCCATGAGCTTCTCTTAGATAATGGGTACTATTTAATTTTATGCTTCTTTGTTCGTTATCTTCAGCTTTTCCTTTTAAAACACCAAATTCACTTCTTAAGTTATTCAATATAAACACCACCTTTCTAATATTACAATTAATTTTCCCAAATAATAAATTTAATTTAATAGTAATTTTTTGAAAAAAATAAAAATAAACTTGTACTAGAGTATTTATCAATGGAGGGATTATATGAAAAAAAATTTAACTAGCATAAAATCATTCATATCTAGTCTTATATTTTTTGTATTTACGCTTACTTTTGTATTTGGTGTTGTTTATAGTGTTAAGTATATAGGATCAAATATGAAATCAGAAAAAATGCCAATAAATAAAGTTGAAACAAAAGAAAATAAAGTATCACTGACTTTTGATATAGCAGGAGGTACATCTAATATATACGATGTGTTAGATGTATTGGATAAGTATGAAGTAAAAGCTTCATTTTTTTTAGTTGGCAATTGGGTAGACAATAATGAGGAATTAGTAAAAGAAATAAGTAAAAGAGGGCATGACATAGGAAATCATTCAAATACACATGCTAATATGAAAGAACTAAGCGAAAAAGATTTAATAAATGAATTAAATATTACATCGGATAAAATAGAGGCTATAACAGGAGAAAAAACTACAATGTACAGACCTCCATTTGGAGAGTTTGATAAAGATAGTTTAGAAGTATGTGAAGAATTAGGATATAAATCTATTAATTGGGATGTAGATTCACTTGATTGGAAAGAAATAGGAGTTAATCATGTTGTAGATAATGTTTTGAAAAATACAAAATCAGGAACTATCGTTTTATTTCATGGGGATGTTAACTATAATGAACAGTATTTAGATATGATAATAAAAAAGTTAAAAGAAGAATATACATTAGTACCCTTATCGGATTTAATTTATAATGAAAGTTATGAAATAGATTCTAAGGGAACACAAAGACTTATAGTAAAATAAAAAAAGGATATTTCAAAATACTAGTTGATAGTTATTTTGAAATATCCTTTTTTATTTTGAATCAAATACTTAAGTATTTAATTAAATCTATATAGTATAATATACTTTATAAATAAGTATTAATCGGGAGGTTAGAATGTTTTCAGTACCAGAAACTAAGATAGTAAAAGATGTAATGAGTAAAAAATTTATAAGTGTAGATGAAAATATTACTCTAGGACAAGCTATAGATTTAATTATAAAACAAAATGAAAGAGAAGTTATGGTAGGTAATGGGGAAGGTGGTATTAAAGGTTTAGTATCATTGACAGATATATGTAATTTATCTACGAAATGTAAGGAATATAAAAATGAATTAGTAAAAAATATTATGACTAAAAATTTAATATGTATAGATACAAATGCTAAACTAGATGAATGTAGAAATATAATGATGAAAAACAATATAGGGGTTTTACCAGTATTAGAAAAAAATAAATTAGTTGGAGTAGTGAATCAAAAACATATAAGAGATTTTTTATATATGGAATTAGAAGACTATGGAATAACGGTAAAACATATTATAGGTGAGATAAAAGAAGGTATTTGTGCTATTAATACTGATGGGAAAGTAGTTCTATGGAACAAGTTTATGGAAAATAGATATGGAATAAAATCAGAGGATATAGTTGGGAAAAACATGGAAATGTATCTCAAGGGAACGGTATCGTCTAAAGTATTAAAAACTAAGATGAGGGAAAGTGGAATTTATAAAAGTGAAGATAGTGATGTTTTTGGGTTAGTAGATGCAAATCCTACATTTATAAATTCTGAATTCGTAGGAGTTGTTTGTACAGAAGTAGATATAACAGAAGCAAAACATTTATCTCAAAAACTAGATAAAGCAAATGATAGATTAAAATATCTAGAAGATGAAGTGAAAAACTTATCTAAAGGAAGTTTTGATAATATTTTAGGAAGAAGCTATAAGTTAGAAAGAGCAAAAGAAGTTGCTAAAAGAGTATCTAAGACAACGAGTAGTATATTTATATTTGGAGAAAGTGGAACAGGAAAAGAAGTTTTTGCTAGGGCTATACATGATTATAGTGAAAGAGAAGGACCTTTTATACCAGTAAACTGTAGCGCAATACCTTCGGAATTATTTGAAAGTGAATTTTTTGGATATGAAGCAGGAGCTTTTACAGGAGCTAACAAAAAAGGTAAAATGGGTATATTTGAAGTGGCTAAAAATGGGACTGTATTTTTAGATGAAATAGCAGATTTGCCTTTAAGTATGCAAGCAAAGCTACTTAGGGTATTACAAGAAAAAGAAGTAAGAAGAATTGGTGGAGAAAAGACTATAAAAATAGATGCAAGAATTATATCTGCAACAAATAAAAACTTACAGGATTTAGTTGAATCTAATAAATTTAGAGAAGATTTATATTATAGATTAAATGTAGTTGAAGTAGATTTGCCCCCATTAAGAGAAAGAAAAGAAGATATATTATTATTAATAGATAAGTTTATAAAAGAAATTTGTATCCAAAACAATAGAGAAAAGTTAAATATAACGAAAGAAGCTACTGATATATTACAAAGATATACTTGGAAAGGTAATATAAGAGAATTAAAAAATACTATAGAAAATATAGTTGTTTTATCAAGAGGTGATACCATAGAAAGAGATGATATTCCTGTATATATAGTAGAATCAAGTAAAAATAATAGTATAGATGAAGATTACCCACTAGATTTAAATAAAGCGATAAGCCAGTTGGAAGTGAAGACTATAAAGACGGCATTGAATATGGCTAATGGAAATAAAGCTAAAGCTTCTAAAATATTAAATATACCAAGAACTACTTTGTATTATAAAATTGAACAACATAAAATAGATGTGTCTAAAAACAGACAGTAGACGAAAAACTGACACAAATTGAATTTAAAATAAGAAACAAGCTATATAAGTAGGTGTGATAAAAATAACTAAAATTAACTTGTTTTAAAGTTTAAAAAGTGTCAGTAATTCGACTAATTAAAAAGGAAAACGTAATTTGTTGATGATTTTTGGTGAGAAATAGGTTAAAATGTATAGTAAGAAACAAAAATAATGCAAGAAAAATGTCGAAAGGTGTTATTTTATAAACAAATAAAAAAATATGTAATAAAAAAATAACTAAATTAAATAATTGGCATGTAAATTGCTTATAATAAAACAGTGTTAAATAAAATAGTCAGGGGGTGGAATCCATGATGCTTAAGATAGAATTAAGACAACATGTAGGTGCTCCATGTAAACCAATAGTTGAGGTCAGTAGCGAAGTTAAAAAAGGACAACTTATAGCTGAGCCTCAAGGATTAGGCGCTAATATACACTCGAGTGTTTATGGTAAAGTCGTTGAAATAACAGAAACTTCTATAATAATAGAAGCTGATGAAAATCAATCAGATGAGTATGTAAAGATAAAAGATACAGAAAATAACTTAGAAGCCATAAAAGAAGCAGGTATAGTTGGTGCAGGAGGAGCTGGTTTCCCTACACACATAAAACTGAATGTAGATCTTACAGGTGGTTGTATTATAGCAAATGCAGCTGAATGTGAACCAGTACTTGGACACAATGTAGAGCTTATGGAAAATAATCCAGAAATATTAATTAAGGGATTAAAGTATATGCTTGGAATAACTAAAGCTGATAAAGCTTATATAGCAGTAAAGCCTAAGTATAAAAAAGCTATAATAGCATTAGGAAAAGCTTGTAAAGATGAACCAAATATAGAAATTAAATATTTACCAGATATGTATCCAGCTGGTGATGAGAGAGTAATAATAAGAGAATTATTAGGAATAACTCTTGTTCCAGGACAACTTCCAATAGAAGCTAAAACTGTAGTTTCTAACGTTGAAACAATAAAACGTATAGTAGAAGCTATAGAAGAAAGAAAACCTTTTATAACTAAAGATGTAACTGTTGGAGGAAGAGTAGAGGGTGCAGAAAATCATGGCAAGGTATTTATGGATGTTCCAATAGGAATGCCTATAATAACATATATAGAAAAATGTGGTGGATTTATAAAACCATTTGGAGAAATAGTATTAGGAGGACCTTTCACTGGTAGACACGGTGAAGAGGAAAGCCCTGTCACTAAAACTCTAGGAGGAATATTAGTATCAATGCCACTACCACAAGAAACAAGAAAATTAGGAATAATAGCTTGTGAATGTGGAGCTCAAGAAGATAGATTAAAACAAATTGCATCTTTAATGGGAGCAGAAGTTGTAGCAGAAGAAAAATGTAAGAGAATGACTGAAGTAAATGGTAGATTCAGATGTGATTTGCCAGGAATATGCCCAGGTCAAGCTGAAAAAGTGCTTAAGTTAAAGAGTCAAGGAGCTGAGGCTGTATTAATAGGTAATTGCGAGGACTGAACAAACACAGTTATGCAAGTGGCGCCTAGGTTAGGAATGCCCGTATACCATAGTACAGACCATGTTTTAAGAGCTTCAGGACATAGATTATATAGAAGAAAAAAATAACGCTAGGAGGTATTAGAAATGTCAATAACTGTAGAAACAGCTAAGGCTCATGCAAAAGATCCAGCGGTATGCTGCTGTAGATTTGAAGCAGGAACTGTACTAGAACCATCAAATTTAGAAGATCCAGCAATATTTGCTGATTTAGAGGATTCAGGATTATTAACAATAGCAGATGATTGTTTAACAATAGAGCAAGTTTTAGGAGCTAAATTAACTAAAACTCTTGATGCTTTAACTCCAATAACATCTGATTGTGTAGAAGGTGTAGTTGTAGTTGAAGAAGCTAAAGAAGAAGTTAAAGTTGAAGAAGTTAAAGAAGTAGCACCAGTAGCACCAGCTAATGGACAAACTATAAAAATACACATAGGTGAAGGTAGAGACATAAACTTAGAAATACCTCTATCAGTAGCTCAAGGTATGGGTGTAGCACCAGTTGCTCCAGCTACACAAGAAATGGTAGAAGCTGTACAAGTTGTAGCTGAACCAGTTCAAGAAGCTAAAGCAATAAGAAGTTTAACTAAAAAACACTTCAAGATAGAAAACGTAGTTTTCGGTGAAGAGACTAAAATAGAAGGAACTACTTTATACTTAAGAACTCCAGAAGAGTTAACTAAAGAAGCTGTAGCTTCAGAAGAGTTAGTTGTTGATATGAAAGTTGAAATAATAACTCCAGCTGAATACAACAAATACAGTGAAACTATAATGGACGTTCAACCTATAGCTGCTAAAGAAGAAGGCGAATTAGGTGAAGGTATAACTAGAGTAATAGATGGCGTTATAATGATGGTAACTGGTACAGATGAAAATGGAGTTCAAATAGGTGAATTCGGTTCTTCAGAAGGTGTATTAGAAACTAACATAATGTGGGGAAGACCAGGTGCTCCTGATAAAGGTGAAATATTCATCAAAACTCAAGTAACAGTTAAAGAAGGAACTAACATGGAAAGACCAGGACCTTTAGCTGCTCACTGTGCATCTGATTATATAACTCAAGAAATAAGAGAAGCTTTAAAGAAAGCTGATGATTCTTTAGTAGTTGACACTGAAGAATTAACTCAATACAGAAGACCTGGAAAGAAAAAGGTTGTTGTAGTTAAAGAGATAATGGGACAAGGGGCAATGCATGATAACTTAATATTACCTGTAGAGCCAGTTGGAACATTAGGAGCTAAACCAAACGTTGACTTAGGAAACGTACCAGTTGTATTATCTCCAATAGAAGTATTAGATGGTGGAATACATGCATTAACTTGTATAGGGCCTGCATCTAAAGAAAACTCTAGACATTACTGGAGAGAGCCATTAGTAATAGAAGCTATGAATGATGAAGAAATAGATTTAGTAGGTGTTATATTTGTAGGATCACCTCAAGTAAATGCTGAGAAATTCTATGTATCTAAGAGATTAGGTATGATGATAGAAGCTATGGGTGTTGATGGTGCTATAGTAACAACTGAAGGATTTGGAAACAACCATATAGACTTTGCTTCTCACATAGAGCAAATAGGTAAAAGAGGCGTAGCTGTAGTAGGAGTAAGTTTCTCTGCTGTTCAAGGTGCTCTAGTTGTTGGTAACGAATACATGAAATACATGATAGACAACAACAAGTCTAAGCAAGGTATAGAAAATGAAGTATTATCAAATAATACATTATGCCCAGAAGATGCAATAAGATCTTTAGCAATGTTAAAAACAGTAATGGCTGGAGAAGAAGTTAAATCTGCTGAAAGAAAATGGAATGCTAACGTTAAATTAAATAACGTTGAATTAATAGAAAAAGAAACTGGTAAAAAAGTAGAACTTGTTAAAAATGAGCAAACTTTACCAATGAGTGAAAAAAGAAAGAATATATACGAAAAAGACGCTAAATAGTAAACGACGTCAACGGTTATGGAAGGATGAAGGAAAATGGATAGATTAAAATATATATCAACTGAAAGAATGTATGAAGGAGTAATAGTGGAGATAACTGACGGTGGAGTCACTATAGACTTAAAAGGCAGATTAGGCCAATTTAAAATACCGAAAAGAATGCTTATAACTGACTATGAACTTAAGCTTGGTCTTGAGGTTGGATTTATGTTAAGTTATCCAGAAGTATTAAGTCCAGAACCTAATCAAAAGTATGTTGACATAATAGAAAGAAATAAAAAAAATCAAGAAGAGTTAGATAAATAGAAGGGAGAGAAAAACTATGAGCCTTACAACAATAAAAGGACTTCAATCTGAAATATTTGTTCCAATAACACCTCCTCCAGTTTGGACTCCTGTAACTAAAGAACTTAAGGATATGACTATAGCTTTAGCTACAGCGTCAGGTGTACACTTAAAATCTGATAAAAGATTTAATTTAGCAGGTGACTTTACATTTAGAGAAATACCAGACACAGCTACTACTGATGAGATGATGGTATCTCACGGAGGATATGATAACGCTGATGTTAACAAAGATATAAACTGTATGTTCCCTATAGATAGATTACATGAATTAGCTAAAGCTGGATTTATAAAAGCTGTAGCACCAGTTCATATAGGATTTATGGGTGGTGGTGGAGACCAAACTAAGTTCACTGAAGAAACTGGTCCTGCAATAGCTCAAAGATTAAAAGATGAGGGAGTAGACGCTGTAGTTCTAACAGCTGGCTGAGGTACTTGCCATAGAACTGCCGTGATCGTGCAGAGAGCAATAGAAGAAGCTGGTATACCAACTATAATAATAGCAGCTCTTCCTCCAGTAGTTAGACAAAACGGAACTCCAAGAGCGGTTGCTCCATTAGTTCCAATGGGTGCTAACGCTGGTGAACCAAATAACATAGAAATGCAAACAAACATATTAAGAGATACTTTAGAGCAATTAATAGCAATACCATCTGCTGGTAAGATAATACAATTACCATACGAGTATGTAGCTCAAGTATAATAGATAATATAGCCCTTCTCTATTATTAGAGAAGGGCTTATATAAAAAGGTGATATAAATGGAAGAGAAAATAATTAGACGATTAGTTATTAAACCATTTCATATAAATAATGTTGAATTCAATGATAAAGTCTCGATAGAAAAAGGCACACTATCCATAAATAACAATTATATAAATGAAATTCTTCAAAAAGAAGAATTAATAACAGATATAAAAGTAGATATAATCAAACCAGGAGATTATAATAGAGAAATTAATACTATTATGGATGTAATACCAATATCAACTAAAGTATTAGGTGGACTGGGAGAAGGTATAACACATACTTTAACAGGTGTGTATGTTATGCTTACAGGAATAGATGAAGATGGTAGACAAATGCATGAATTTGGATCTTCTGAAGGATTACTTTCAGAACAAATGATATTTGGTAGAGCAGGAACTCCATCAACTAGTGATTATATAATACATGTTGATATAACAGTCAAAGGTGGATTGCCATATGAAAGAAAACTTCCAATGGCAGCTTTTAGAGCTTGTGATAAATTTATACAAAGCATAAGAAAAGTCTTGAAACAACAAGATGGAAGAGATGCTACTCAAATTCGTGAATATTTTGACAAAATAAGACCTGACTCTAAAAAAGTTGTTATAGTAAAACAAATAGCAGGACAAGGTGCTATGTATGACAATCAGATATTTTCTCAAGAGCCTAGTGGATTTGAGGGAGGTACATCTGTAATTGATATTAAAAATGTACCTATGATAATATCGCCTAATGAATATAGAGATGGCGCCTTGAGAGCTATGACTTAATGAGGTGAAAATATGGGAATAGGACCATCAACTAAAGAAACATCTTTGCATCATTTTAGAGATCCACTTTTAGATATTGTGGGCAATGATAGAGATGTAGACCTTTTAGGAATAGTAGTAGTAGGAACGCCACAAGATAATAAAGATAAAGAATTTGTTGGACAAAGAACAGCAGCATGGCTAGAAGCTATGAGAGCTGATGGTGTAATAGTATCATGTGATGGGTGGGGAAACTCTCACGTAGATTATGCTAATACTATTGAAGAAATTGGAAAAAGAGATATCCCGGTAGTTGGACTTACATTTAATGGAACTCAAGCTAAGTTTGTAGTTACCAATAGATATATGGATACAATAGTAGATTTTAACAAATCAGATAAGGGGATAGAAACTGAAGTTGTCGGCGAAAATACAGTAAATGAGCTAGATGCTAAAAAATCACTAGCTTTGCTTAAGTTAAAAATGAGAAATAAGAAATAAAACTATAAAATATATAGGGGGCTGTACAATGAAATTTTCAAGAAGTATAAATGCGATAGATTCTCATACAATGGGAGAACCAACAAGAATAGTAACTGGCGGAATTCCTAATATAAAAGGGAAAACAATGGCCGAAAAGAAAGCTTACTTAGAAGAAAATTTAGACTATGTAAGAACTGCTATAATGTTAGAACCAAGAGGACATAACGATATGTTCGGTTCTATAATAACTCAACCTTGCAATGAAGAAGCAGACTTTGGAATAATCTTCATGGACGGTGGAGGATACTTAAACATGTGTGGACACGGTTCAATAGGAGCTGTAACTGCTGCTATAGAAACTGGAATGGTAGAAATGCAAGAACCTATAACTCATGTTGTAATGGATACTCCAGCTGGTATAGTAAGAGCACAAGCTAAAGTTGAAAATGAAAGAGTTAAAGAAGTTTCGATAGTAAATGTACCAGCATTTTTATATAAGAGAGATGTTCAAATAGAAATGCCTGAAATAGGAACGGTTACTTTTGACATATCTTTTGGAGGAAGTTTCTTTGCTATAGTTAAAGCTAGTGAGTTAGGGTTAAAAGTTGAGCCAAAAAATGCTCAAAAATTAACTGAAATAGGCTTACAAATGAGAGATATAATAAATGAAACTATAGAAATAGAACATCCTGAATTATCTCATATAAAAACTGTAGACTTAGTTGAAATATATGATGAGCCAACTCATCCAGAAGCTAATTACAAAAATGTAGTTATATTTGGACAAGGTCAAGTTGATAGATCTCCATGTGGAACAGGAACAAGTGCAAAGCTTGCAACACTACATGCTAAAGGTGAATTAAAAGAAGGCGAATTATTCGTATATGAAAGTATATTAGGAACTTTATTTAAAGGTAGAATAGTAGGTACTGATAAAGTAGCTGATTATGAAAGTATAATACCTGAAATAACAGGAGCTGCATATATAACAGGATTTAATCAATTTGTTATAGATGAACAAGATCCAGTAAAATATGGATTTATATTAAAGTAGTATAATGCTAAAAATTAATTTATAATAAATATGATTAAATACTATATAGTATTTAATCATATTTATTGTGTAAGACATTTTTTATCAAAATCAATAGGAGGAATTATAGCATGATAAACGTAGTAAGAATACTATTAGCAGCTTTTGTGTCATTATTCAGTTTCAATTTTGTAAAAGATTTATCAAAAGCTAAAGCATCAAATGGGTTTGAAAATGTTCCTGCATGGAAACCTTTTACAACTGGATTTGTAACAGACTTTTTTGATACATTAGGAATTGGTTCATTTGCACCTACGGTAGCAATGATGAACGCATTAAAAATAAACATACCTGATAAATTAATACCTGGGACATTAAATGTATGTCACACAATCCCTGTTGTATTAGAAGCATTTATATTTACAACTGTTATCAAAGTAGATTCATTAACGTTAATAAGCTTATTAGCAGCTGCAGTTGCAGGATCTTACATAGGCGCTGGAATCATATCTAAGATGGATGAGAGAAAAATACAAATAATAATGGGGTTTGCATTAGCAGTAACAGCTGTATTAATGTTATTAGCTCAATTAGAATTAATGCCTGGTGGAGGAAATGCAACTGGATTAACAGGAGTTAAACTTATTATAGGTATAGTTGGAAACTTTATATTAGGTGCATTAATGACTGCTGGAGTTGGATTATATTCTCCATGTATGGCTATGGTTTACTTCTTAGGAATGTCTCCTGATGTAGCGTTCCCTATAATGATGGGATCTTGTGCTTTATTAATGCCAACAGCAAGTGTTAAATTTATAAAAGAAGGAACATATGCTAAGAAAACTTCTTTATTTATAACTATAGGTGGAGTTATAGGTGTAATTATAGCTGCATATTTTGTTAAATCAATGCCTATGGAGATATTAAGATGGGTAGTTATAGTTGTAATAGCATATACTTCAGTAACTATGTTAAAAAAAGCATTTACAGCTCGTAAAGCTTAAAGATTATAATTTAATAAAAATAAAAATATGCCGTATTTCGAAGATACGGCATATTTTTGTTTTTTGCTAAATTAAAAGTACCTTAACGTTTTAAATTTTATTAAAGATGTAATAAAAGTAAGTATTTATAAATATATTTATTATATAGATTCAAGATAAAATATGTAATTAACAAATGTGGGGGGAAGAATATGATAAATTTAAAAGAAGACACTAACATAGTAAATTTAAGAGGAGAACTTGGAGAGGAATTAACACTTAGTCATGAAATATTTGGAGAAAAATTTTATAGTGCGAAATTAAAGATACATAGATTAAGCGATACATATGATGTTTTACCGATAACTATATCGGAGAGATTATTACAAGAAGTAAATTTAAGCGAAAATAACTTAGTTGATGTTTCAGGTCAATTGAGATCATATAATAAAAATATAGATAATAGAAATAAGTTGGTATTAACTGTTTTTGTTAGAGAAATAAAAACAGTGGAAGAAGAAGCTAAAGATCCTAATAGTATTTTTTTAGATGGATATATATGCAAAGACCCTATATATAGAAAAACTCCTTTAGGAAGAGAAATAACAGACTTATTAGTAGCTATAAACAGACCATATAATAAATCTGATTATATACCATCTATAGTATGGGGAAGGAATGCTAAATTTGCGAAGAATTTAGAAGTAGGAGATAGAGTTCAGATGTGGGGAAGGGTACAGAGTAGAGACTATGAAAAGAAGCTTGAAGGTGGTAGTGCAGAGAAAAGAGTTGCTTATGAAGTTTCTATATCTAAGATAAAAAAACTAGATGAAAATAATATAAATTAAAAGTTATTTGAACTGGGAAAACCATATTAAAAAAAAATTTTTGAAATACTTTAAAATGGTTATTGAATAGTTGCTCGCGATTGATTATAATCTATTCTATGATGTAAAAAACACATACTGAAAAGTAGAAGGGGGAGCACTGTGAAAAGCGTAGTACAATGGAATTATGAATCTAATTATTTTACACAGGATACCGAAGAAGATATGTTAAGTATCACAAGGTATGACATAGGAGAAAGAATACTTTTGGTAGGAAATATAGGTACCCTAGGTAAGAAATTAAGGATGCTTGGCGTCCATGTTACTATACTTGAAGATAGTGCATACCATGACATATGCTATTCTTTAATACACAACGAAAATTGTAGTGTAGTTAAAGGATGTTTAGAATTGTTACCTTTTTCGGATCATTGTTTTGATAAAGTGATTGTATTAAATCAATTTAACTATACTAATAATCAGACTAAAGCTTTGAAAGAAATTTATAGAGTTTTAAACTCACATGGAGAAGTTATAATACAAGATCCTAACTTAGAGAAATTGAAAGTTAAGTTAAAATGTCTTAAACAAAGAGTATGTGGAGAGCGTATAAAATATTATTCTCCTAAAGAGATTATAGAAAAACTTTCGCATTCAAAATTTAAAGGGGTTTTAGAAAATATGAATAGCGAAAAGTACATTTATATAGGAAAAAAAATTATTGAAGACTAGGTTATGCCTAGTCTTTTGTTATAGGAGGAAGTTTTATGAATATAAATTATAATATGATAATTGTGGTTATGCTATTTGTAATATTGGTATCTATACAGTATACTTTAAATAAAATATATAGAACTCTTAATGAAATGAAAGTACTTATGTACAAAGATAGACTAAGGGATGGAAAACATGATTAATTTAAACTTTATAAAAAAAGATATACAAAACATAGCAGAAGCAATATCTTCTGTTTTAGAAATTGATGTAACTATAGTAGATTATAACTTGGTAAGAATCGCAGGAACTGGAACTTATTTTCATAAAATAGGTCAGCAATTAAAAGAATACTCAGCATTTAAGTATTCATTAACAACAAAAAGAGAATTAATAATAGAAGATCCAAAAAGTAATAAAATATGTAATGAGTGTTATAGTAGTGATGTTTGTAAAGAATTTGCTGAAGTGTGTTGTCCAATAATATATGATAATAAAGCATATGGTGTAATTGGATTAATTGCTTTTACTCAAAACCAAGCAGATGTAATTAAATTTAGGAAACAAGATTTAATGAACTTTTTGCACAAAATGGCAGATTTAATATCTAGTAAATTAAAAGCTGAAATAAAAACTTATGAAGTAGAACTAGAAAAGAAAAAGTTAGAAACTTTATTAGATAACATGGATAAAGCTGTAGTATCTTTAGATAAAGATGCAAATATAGAAAAATATAACCTGAAGTTCAAAGAAATTTTTGAGGTTAAAAAAGATATAATAGGGAGTTTTATAGGTGATGTGTTAAACTTTGCAAAAGATAATAATTTTAATAATACAAATAATGAAAAATCTTGTAGTTTTAGTTATACAGGTACTAACAAGGAATTTAAAGGAATATACAATATAAAACCTATTATTTTGAATGAAGAACTTAAAGGGTATGTACTAGACTTTATAGATAAAGTAGATGCAATAAAAAACTATAATAAAATAAGTAATGCACATAGGATATTTTTAGATAATATAATTGGAAATAGTTATGCTATAAATAAAGCTAAAGACGAAGCTTTAATGGCATCGAAAACAAGCTCTACAGTTTTAATAACGGGAGAAAGTGGTACTGGTAAAGAACTATTTGCGAGGGCTATTCATAACCATAGTAAACGATCAGGAAATCCTTTTATAGCTATTAACTGTGCGGCTATACCAGATAATTTGCTTGAAAGTGAGTTGTTTGGATATGAAGAGGGAGCTTTTACAGGTGCAAAAAAAGGTGGAAGTTTAGGAAAATTTGAATTAGCTGATAAAGGAAGCATATTCTTAGATGAGATAGGTGATATGAGTCTACATCTACAAGCTAAATTACTTAGGGTTCTACAAGAAAAAGAAGTAGACAAAATAGGTGCTAAGCATAATGTTTCTATAGATGTTAGAATAATTGCAGCAACTAATAAAGATTTAGAGGATATGGTTAAAAAAGGTACATTTAGAGAAGATTTATATTATAGATTAAATGTAATACCTGTAGTTTTACCTACTTTAAGACAAAGAAAAAATGACATACATTTGCTTATAGAATATATGATAAAAGAATATTCTAGTAAATTAAATAAAAATGTTGAAGATGTAGATTTTCAAGCTCTAGAATATTTATGCGATTATAGTTGGCCTGGAAATATTCGAGAATTACAAAATATAATAGAATATAGTGTTAATAGATGTGAAGGTAAAACTATAACATTAGATAACATACCAAACAGAGTTAAAAGCATAGATAAGAATGAAGAAATATCCTTAAATTCAAATGACCATGTATACACTTTAGATGAATTAGAAAAACATGAGATACTAAAAGCACTAGAAAAATATAAAGAGTATAAAAAAGATAAAGATTTAGCAGCAAAAGCTTTAGGTATATCTAGAGCTACACTCTATAGAAAACTAGAAAAGTATAAAATAGTCTCAAAATGATACTTAATCTCATTTTGAGACTATTTTTTTTCAAAATGAGATTATAATGATAAAAAATTAATTTACTTTTTTCAAAATATAGCGTTTTCAATGCTTTAAAAAACATTTATTTTTGGCATGATTTTTGCTTTATAGATAAGGTATAAATATTATAGTTATCTAGGAGGAGAGTAAAATGAAAAATTTACAAACAAAATTAGTTAATATATTAAGAGCGGAAGTTAAACCAGCATTAGGATGTACAGAGCCAGTTGCAGTAGCATTAGCATGTGCTAAAGCGAAAGAAACATTAGGTGAAGAAGTAGTAAAATGTACAATAGGACTTAGCCCAAATGTATACAAAAACGGTATGTGCGTAGGAATACCAGGAACTGAAAGATTAGGACTAAAAATATCTGCAGCAATGGGTCTTATAGGTGGAAAATCAGAAAATGGATTAAGAGTATTAGAAACATTAACTACTGATGATGTTAAAGTGGCAGAAAGTTTTATGGATAATAATGAAGTAAATATATCACCAATAGATACAGATGAAAAAGTATATATAGAAGTTTTATTAGAAGGTGAAAACAATACTGCTAAAGTTGTTATAAGAACTAAGCATGACAATATAGTACTTGTTGAAAAAAATGAAGATGTATTAGTAAATGAAGAGGTAGTTGAAGTTGCAGCAACATCATCTGAGCCTAAAGAAAATATACTAGATACAATAACTATAAAAGAAATAGTAGAAGCTATGGAAACTGTAGATTTTGAAGAAATTAAATTCTTATTAGATGGAATAACTATGAATGAAGAGATAGCTAAGTACGGATTAAATGAAAAAGTTGGAGTAGGGGTAGGATTTGGTATAAAGAAATCTATGGAAGCTGGATTATTAGGTGATGACTTAATGAACTATACAATGATGATAACAGCAGCTGCATCAGATGCTAGAATGGCAGGAGTTAAATTACCAGTTATGAGTTCAAACGGAAGTGGTAACCATGGTATAACAGCTATACTTCCAATAGTTGCATATAACAATAAATTCCCTCAAACAGAAGAAAGATTAGCTAGATCATTAGCTATATCTCACCTATTAACAGCATATGTTAAAAACTACACAGGAAGATTATCTGCAGTATGTGGATGTGGAGTTGCAGCAAGTATAGGAGCTACATCTGGATTATCTTGGTTAATGGGATGTACTGAGACTCAAATAGAAGGTGCAATAGAAAATATGGTAGCCAATTTAAGTGGTATGATATGTGATGGAGCTAAAGCTGGATGTGCATTAAAACTTGCATCAGCAGCATCAGCAGCGGTACAAAGTGCTATAATAGCTAAACAAGATTGTATAGTTCCTCCAATGAACGGAATAGTTGGAACTGGAGCAGAGCAAAGTATACAAAACTTAGGTAGAGTAAGTGATAAAGGTATGACTACAACAGATAAGGTTATAATAAGTGTAATGGACGATATGAATAAAGCTAATTAATATCTGTCTAAACCGTTGCAAAATTAAGAAATCTCTTATAAAATGGATATAACATTAAATGACGGAGGTTGCAAGATGGATATAGAAACTAAAAAATGGGAAGTATTATGTTCAGAAGAACAAATACAAGAAAGACTAAAAGAGTTAGGTGCACAATTATCTAAAGACTATGAAGGTAAAAAACTAATGGTTATATCTTTATTAAAAGGAAGCTTTATATTCTGTGCAGACTTAGTAAGACATATAACAGTACCTGTTAAAATAGGATTTATGACTACTTCAAGTTATGGTCACGGTGAAAACAGTACTGGTCAAGTAAATATGGTAGCAGACATAAGTGATGATATAGAAGGATATGATGTTTTAGTTGTAGATGATATAACTGATACAGCACTTACTATGAACTTTGTTATGGGTCATTTAAAAACTAAAAACCCAGCTAGTATAAAATGTTGTGTTCTTTTAGATAAACCAAGTAGAAGAAAAGTAGAATTAGTTCCTAATTACTGCGGATTTGAAATAGAAGATAAATTCGTTGTTGGATATGGATTAAACTACGGAGATTACTATAGAAACGTACCTTACGTATTCAATGTTACTAACGAAGATAGATAATAAAAAAGATTGGATTAATCCAATCTTTTTTTTATGCAAAAAAAGCATTAATAGCAATGATTTTTTAAAACTTAAGCATTAATAACAATACCAAGTATATATATATTGGGTATAATTAAAAATATACAAATTGTTATTAAAGGAGAGTTTTATGAACAAAATATGTAATATAAAAGAATCGATGAAAAATAATAGAAAAGAATTACATGTACTAGCAGAAATTGGGCATAAAGAATTTAAGACTAGTAATTATATAAAAAATTATTTAAAAAACATAGGTGTAGAATTTGAACAATATTTAGATACAGCAGTTGTAGGAATTATAAAAGGTAAAAATCCTACTAAAACTATAGCTTTTAGATCTGATATGGATGCCCTTACTATGGGGGAGAAAGCTATGCATTTATGCGGTCACGATGGACATATGAGTATATTATTAGGATTAGTAACATACTTAAATGAACAAAGGGAAAACTTAATAGATAATATAGTATTTATATTCCAACCAGCAGAAGAAGGTCCTGGAGGAGCGGAACCATTAATAAAAGCAGGAATAGTTGAAAAATACAATATAGATGAAATTTATGGGCTTCATATATACCCAGAAATACCAGAAGGATATGTAGGAACAAGACCGAATTATTTCTTAGCTCAAGTCGGTGAACTAGATATTGATATAACTGCAAAAAGTGGCCATGGAGCTATGCCACAAAATGGAATAGATGGAATAGTATTAGCTTCTAGTTTTATAGGAAGTTTACAAACAATAGTATCAAGAAATATTAGTCCATTAGACAATGCAGTACTTACTGTTGGAAAAATGTATGGAGGTACTAGAAGAAATATAATAGCTGAAAATATTAGAATAGAAGGAACTATAAGAGCTTTTAAACCAGAGGTTTATGAAACTATCAAGGAACGAGTTAGGGAGCTAGCAAAGGGATATGAAGTAGCTTATAATTGCAAGATAGATGTTGAAATAAGAGATGATTATCCGGCTGTTAATAATAATGAAACTTTGTATGAAGAATTTGAAGCAGCTATAGGGAATGAAAAGCTTATAAAACTAGAACCTATAATGATATCTGAAGATTTTTCATTCTATCAACAAGTAATACCAGGGTTATTTTTCATGCTAGGTGCTAAAAATGAAGATAAAGGTTTTGTGAATGGACTTCATAGTGTAAACTTTAACTTTGATGAAAGCATATTAGGAAATGCATTGGACGTTTATATAAAACTATTAAAACATAAAAAATCTTTATTATAATACTAAACCACTCCTTATTTTGTATAAATTTTTTGCATATGACAAAAATACAAAATAAAGGAGTGATTTTTAATGAACGATAAAAAAATTGATATAAATAAACCAAGAGCTAAAAGCTCTAGCCATAAAAAGAAAATATTGACAGATGATGATATAATGAAATATGAGATAGCCTCAGAACTTGGGCTAATGGACAAGGTTTCTGAGATTGGATGGGGAGGTTTGACTGCTAAAGAAGCAGGGCGTATAGGTGGTATGCTAACATCCCGTAAGAAACAAAAGAAAAAAAAGGAAAAGGAAGACAACGAAAACGATGAATCAGTATAAAGACTTCGCATTTGTGTATGATGAACTTATGAATGATGTTGATTATGACAAATGGGTTAAATATATAGAAGATACAATAAAAAATGAAGATGTAAAAGTTAAAAATATATTAGAATTAGCTTGTGGTACAGGAAATGTAACTATACCTTTGGCTAAAAAAGAATATGATATAGCAGGTATAGATATATCTGAAGAAATGCTAAGTGTAGCAAAAGAAAAAGCTGAAAAGCAAGGGATAGAATTAGTATTATTACAACAAGACATAGCAGAATTAGATTTTGACATAACTGGATTAGACTGTGTTTTATGTGCTTGCGATGGATTTAACTATATAACTTATGATGATGAATTACAAAATGTATTTGATACTACGTATGAACTATTAAAAGAAGATGGATTATTTATGTTTGATATAAGTTCATATTATAAACTTGCTAATATATTAGGTGGAAATATATATGGTGAAAATAGAGAAGAAGTATCATACTTATGGCAAAACTATTTTGATGATGAAGAAAATTTATTAGAGATGGAATTAGCATTCTTTATAAAAGATGAAGATGGCAGATATGATAAATTTGAAGAAGTTCACCAACAAAGAGCATATACAGAAGAAGAAATAATGGAAATGCTTCAAAGTGCTGGATTTAAGCATATAAAAGTATATGGCGACTTTACATTTAATAAACCAAATGAAGAATCAGAGAGAATATTCTTTGTTTGTAAAAAATAGACAACACTAGTTTAAGATGATTGGAGGAATATATATGAAGGATTATGTTATAAGAGCAACAGCTGGGGATGGACAAGTAAGAGCATTTGTTGCAAATACTAGAGAAATGGTAGAAAAAGCTAGAGAATTTCATAAAACAACTAAAGTTGCAACTGCTGCTTTAGGAAGAACTCTTACAGTAACATCTATGATGGGTCTTATGATGAAAAATGACGGAGATAAATTAACTGTCATAATAAAAGGTGGAGGACCTATAGGAAGTATATTAGCAACATCTAACTCTAAAGGAATAGTAAAAGGATATGTAGACAATCCAAATGTTGTAGTTGAAGACTATCCAAATGGAAAATTAAATGTTGCGGCTGCTGTAGGAACAGAAGGAACAGTTAGAGTAACTAAAGACTTGGGATTAAGAGAACCATATAATGGATCATATCCTATAGTTAGTGGGGAAATAGCTCAGGATTTAACTTATTACTTTGCTTTATCGGAGCAAACTCCATCAGTAGTAGCTTTAGGCGTATTAACTAAAGAAGATGAAGTTGAGTATGCAGGAGGATTTATAGTTCAACTAATGCCAGATGCTGTTGAAGAAACGATAGCAACATTAGAAGCTAATGTTGCAAAATTAGATTCTGTAACTAGTATGTTAAAGGATGGAAAAACTCCTGAAGACATACTTGAAATAGTACTTGATGGATTAAACCCTCAAATATTAGATAAGTGTGAAGTAGGTTTTGAATGTGAATGTTCTAAAGAAAGAGTAGAAGGTGTCTTAATATCTATAGGAAAAGATCAGGTAGCTGAAATAATAGAAGAAGACAAACAAGCTGAGATAGGATGCCAATTCTGTAATACAAAATATGTATTTAATGAAGAGGAACTAAAGGCTATATTAGATAAAATGAACATGTAATAAAATATTAAATAAAACCCTTTTGCATAAGTGTTATACCAAGTGGTAGAATATATTCATGCAAAAGGGTTTTTAGTTTGAAATAATACATAAAGTGAGGTGAAAAAATTTATGAACTTTAATAATAGGTTGGAGTTGACACAGTCTCAAAAGCTAGTTATGACAACACAGTTAAAACAATCTTTAGCAATACTTAATATGAGTAAAATGGAACTAGAAGAAGAAATAAAAAAAGAAGCAGAAGAAAATCCATTATTAGATGTTGAACGTAGAGAAGAAATAAATTGGGAAGCCTATATAAAAGATATGGATAATGGATATAAAAGAGAAGTTAATTATAATCCAGATAATGACTTTAATTTTGAAAATATGGTAAAAGAAGAAACTAATATATATGAATATTTAAATCTTCAAATAGGATTGTATAAACTTACCAAAATAGAACGAGAAGTTTGTAATTATATAATAGATAGTTTAGATGAAGATGGATATTTAAGAGTATCAGAAGCGTCAATAATTAGTGAACTAAATGTAGAAAGTTCTACATTTGAGAACTGCTTATACAAAATTCAACAGTTAGATCCAGTTGGTGTAGGAGCTAGAAATTTAGTTGAATGTTTAATAATACAAGCAAAAAACCAAGGTGTTTATGATGAAGAATTAATAAATATAATAAAAGAAGATTTGGATTTAATAGCTTTAAATAAGGTAAAAGAAATTAGTAAAAAACATAAAATATCAATGCAAAGATGTATAAATTTAGTTAATAAAATAAAGCAGTTAGATCCCAAACCAGGGAAGATGTGTTGTAGTGAGAAAACGATATATGTTCAGCCTGATGTTATAGTTGAAAAAATAGATAGTGAATTTATAGTATGTATGAATGAAAAAGATTCATATATGTTGAAAATAAACAATTTTTATAAAGAAGTACTTAAAAATTCATCTTCAGATAATGAAGCAAAAGACTTTATAAAATCAAAATTAAACTCTGCAACACATTTAGTTAAAAATATACAAAGTAGAAATCATACCGTTCTTAAAATAGCAGAGTCTATAGTTTCGTATCAGCAAGATTTTTTTAATAAAGGACCACAATTTATAAAGCCATTAAAATTAAAAGACATAGCTCAAATTATAGAGTGCCATGAATCGACAGTAAGTAGAGGTGTAAATGGAAAATACATGTTAACACCTTTTGGATTATATGAATTTAAATATTTTTTCAGTAGTGGAATTGAGACTACAAATGATGAAATGACATCAAGCACAAGTATAAAAAAGATTATAAAGGAAACAATAAAAGGGGAAAATAAGAAGAAACCATTAAGTGATGAGCACTTATCTAAGATATTAAAAGAGAGTGGAATTTCAGTGGCTAGAAGGACTGTAGCTAAGTACAGGGAAGAGCTTCAGATACCTTCATCTAGTAAGAGAAGGGAATATTAAAATAAATAAATATAAAAAAATTTTAAAAAGTATTGAAATTAATAAGGATTTCCTATAAAATGAAATTAACTTGTGGGACTAAAAAGTAAACAAGGGACAAAAAAAGTCCCTATGACATTGATTAATATTGAAGGAGCAAGTCTTAATGAATAATTTAATTGATATGCAAAAGAAATTAATTCCACAGGTAATAGAACTTATGGAAAGAAGATATTCGATCCTAAGACAAATATCTTTAAGTGAACCAATAGGAAGACGTACATTATCAAATATGCTAGAAATTAGCGAAAGAATAGTAAGATCTGAAACTGAAATTTTGAAAGAACAAAATCTAATAAATGTAGCGGTATCAGGAATGACGGTTACAGAAGAAGGATTAGAGCTTTTAGAACAGTTAAAAGATGTTATGAATGAGGTTATGGGTCTTTCAAAGCTACAACATAAAGTTAAGGAAAAGCTGGGAATAAAGAAAGTTATAGTAGTTCCTGGTAACTTTGAGAAAAATGAAAGCTTGTTAAAAGATGTTGCTAAACAAGGTGCTGAGTATTTTTTAAGTATTTTAAAAGATACAAACATAGTATCAATAACAGGTGGAAGCACTATGTTAGAATTTGCAAACAGTTTAAAAAGCGATAAAAAATATCATCAAACAACTATCGTACCTGCAAGAGGCGGAGTTGGAAAAGATGTAGAAACTCAATCAAACAATATTGTAGCTATTGTAGGAAAAAAATTAGGAGCACATTACAAATTACTTCATGTACCAGATGAATTAGGTGTAGAAGCGATGAAAACGCTTAGTTTAGAACCTGATATAAACAAAACACTAAATTATGTATTAAATACAGACATACTTGTCTTTGGAATCGGAAGAGCAGATGAAATGGCTACTAGAAGAAAACTACCAAAAGAACAAGTTGAAGAAATATTAGCTAAAGGAGCTGTAGGAGAAGCCTTTGGATATTATTTCAATAAAAATGGTGAAATAGTATATGAATTAAACACTGTAGGAATTAAACTAGAAACATTTAAATCTGTGAAAAATAATATAGCAATATTTGCAGGAGCAAGTAAAGCTGAAGCAGTTACTGCAATTTCAAAGGTTAATGAAAATATGATTATTGTTACAGATGAAGAAAGTGCTTATAAAATATTAGAAATAAATTAATTAATTAATAACTAGCTAAAGCTAGCTAAATATACACACATTTACTTTAGGGAGGCAAATACAATGGTTAAAGTAGCAATTAATGGATTTGGAAGAATAGGTAGATTAGCTCTAAGAAGATTAATGGAGCAAACAGATAAATTTGAAGTAGTAGCAATAAATGACTTAACAGATGCTAAGACATTAGCTCACTTATTCAAATATGATTCAGCTCAAGGAAGATTCAACGGTGAAATAGAAGTTAAAGAAGGAGCTTTCGTAGTTAACGGACAAGAAATAAAAGTTACTGCTGAAAGAAACCCTCAAGACTTACCTTGGAAAGAATTAAATGTTGATATAGTATTAGAATGTACTGGATTCTTCACTTCTCAAGAAAAAGCTGGTCTTCACTTAGAAGCTGGAGCTAAGAAAGTTGTTATATCTGCACCTGCAACAGGAGATTTAAAAACAGTAGTATACAACGTTAACCATGATATATTAGATGGTAGTGAAACAGTTATATCAGGAGCTTCTTGTACAACTAACTGTTTAGCACCAATGGCTAAAACTTTAAATGATAAGTTCGGATTACAAAAAGGATTTATGACTACTATACATGCATATACTAATGACCAAAATACTTTAGATGGCCCTCATGCTAAAGGTGATTTAAGAAGAGCTAGAGCTGCTGCTGCAAACATAGTTCCTAACACTACAGGAGCTGCAAAAGCTATAGGTTTAGTTATACCAGAATTAAAAGGTAAATTAGACGGAGGAGCTCAAAGAGTTCCAGTTATAACTGGTTCTTTAACTGAATTAGTTTGTACATTAGATAAAAATGTAACTGTAGAAGAAATAAATGAAGCAATGAAAGCTGCATCTAATGAATCTTTCGGATATACTGAAGAGCCTTTAGTATCTACAGATATAATAGGAATAGAATTCGGTTCATTATTTGATGGAACTCAAACAAAAGTTATGGAAGTAAACGGACAACAATTAGTTAAAGTTACTTCTTGGTATGACAATGAAATGTCTTACACTTCTCAATTAATAAGAACTTTAGGATACTTCGCTAACTTAGCTAAGTAATTCAAATAAAATAACAGGCTTCACAAAAGTCCGGGTTTGTAGTTTAACACTACGGGCTCCGGATTTTTTTATAAATGTGATACACTTTTTACGGGAAAAAGTCAGAAATATGATATACTAAATAGTGAAAACTATTTCGAGAGGAGATATGACCATGTCAATGCTTAATAAAAAAACAATAGAAGATATAAATGTGTGTGGTAAGAAAGTTTTAGTAAGATGTGACTTCAATGTACCTTTAAAGGATGGAGTTATAACTGATGAAAATAGATTAAACGGAGCTATGCCTACTATAAAATATTTAGTAGATAACGGAGCGAAAGTTATATTATGTTCTCACCTAGGAAAACCAAAAGGTGAAGCTAAGCCTGAATTATCTTTAGCACCAGTAGCTAAAAGATTATCTGAAATGTTAGGTAAAGAGGTTGTATTTGCAGCTGACGAAAACGTTGTAGGAGAAAATGCAAAAGCTGCTGTAGCTAAGATGGAAAACGGTGATGTAATATTACTTGAAAATACTAGATACAGAAAAGAAGAAACTAAAAATGAAGAAAACTTCTCTAAAGAGTTAGCTTCATTAGCTGAAATATTCGTAAATGATGCATTCGGAACTGCTCATAGAGCTCACTGTTCAACAGTTGGTGCTGGTGAATTTTTAAATGAAAGAGCTTGCGGATATTTAATACAAAAAGAATTAAAGTTTTTAGGTGAAGCAGTAGCTAATCCTGTAAGACCTTTCACTGCAATATTAGGAGGAGCTAAAGTTTCTGATAAGATAGCAGTTATAAATGAATTATTAGAAAAAGTAGATAACCTAATAATAGGTGGAGGAATGGCTTATACATTCTTAAAAGCTCAAGGTTATGGAATAGGAACTTCTTTAGTAGAAGAAGATAAAGTTGAATATGCTAAAGAGATGATGGATAAAGCAAAAGCTAAAGGTGTTAATTTATTATTACCAGTAGACAATGCTGTTTCTGATAAATTTGCTGATGTTACTCCAGTTATAACTGAAGATGCAAATATACCAGAAGGATTCATGGGACTTGATATAGGACCTAAAACAATAGAAGAGTATGTAAATACAGTAAACGCTTCTAAAACAATAGTATGGAATGGACCAATGGGAGTATTTGAATTTAAAAACTTCGCAAGTGGAACATTAGCTGTTGCTAAAGCTATGGCAGCTTTAAATGATGCTACTACAGTAATAGGTGGAGGAGACTCTGCTGCAGCTGTTAACCAATTAGGATTTGGAGATAATATGACTCACGTTTCAACAGGTGGAGGAGCTTCTCTTGAATTCTTAGAAGGTAAGGAATTACCAGGTATAGTAGCTTTAGATAACAAATAATAAAAAATAGTTACCAATAATTTTAAAATAGATGCTTTGTGGTAGTATAACTACCAAAGCTACCATAAAGCAAAAAACTACTATAAAGATTTTATAGTAATGGAGGATATAAAAATGAGAAAACCTATAATAGCAGGAAACTGGAAAATGCACAAAACTATAGCTGAAGCTGTAGAGTTTGTTGATCAAATAAAAGGAAAAGTAAACAACACAGATGTAGAAGCAGTTATATGTGCTCCTTTTACTTTATTAAAAGATTTAAAGGAAGCAACAAAAGGAACTGATATAAAAATAGGTGCTCAAAATATGCACTATGCAGATAACGGAGCATTCACAGGAGAAATATCTGCACCTATGTTAAATGAGTTAAACATAGACTACGTAGTATTAGGACATTCTGAAAGAAGAGAATACTTCAATGAAACTAACGAAACAGTTAACAAAAAAGTATTAAAAGCTTTAGAATCTGGAATAGATCCAATATTATGTATAGGTGAAACTTTAGAAGAAAGAGAAGCAAATAAAACTAAAGATAAATGTAGAGTACAAGTAGAAAAAGGTTTAGAAAACGTATCTAAAGATGATATGAAAAAAGTTGTTATAGCATACGAGCCAATATGGGCTATAGGAACTGGAAAAACTGCAACAGCTGAAGAAGCTAACGATGTAATAGCATATGTTAGAGAAGTTGTTAAAGGATTATACGGAGAAGAAATATCAGAAGAAGTAAGAATACAATACGGCGGAAGTGTTAAACCTGCTAATGTATCTGAAATAATGAACCAAACTGATATAGATGGAGCTTTAGTTGGTGGAGCTAGTTTACAACCTGCTGACTTTACAGAGCTTGTTAATTTCTAAGGAGTGAAATACATGAAAAAACCAGTAGCATTAATAATAATGGACGGTTTCGGTTGTAGTGAAATAAAGATGGGAAATGCAGTAGCAAGTGCTAATACTCCTAACTTAGATAAACTAAACGAAAACTACCCTCATACTTTAATAAAAGCTAGTGGTCTTGATGTTGGTCTTCCAGATGGACAAATGGGTAACTCAGAAGTAGGGCACACTAACATCGGAGCAGGAAGAATAGTATATCAAGATTTAACTAGAGTTAGTAAAGCAATAGAAGATGGAGATTTATTCCAAAACGAAGTTTTACTAGAAGCTATGAAAAATGGAAAAGAACATGCACTTCATTTAATGGGATTATTATCTGATGGTGGAGTTCATTCACATATAGACCATTTAAAAGCTTTAATAAAAATGGCTAAAGATAATGGTGTTGAAAATGTATATGTTCATGCATTCACAGATGGTAGAGACACAGCTCCAAAGAGTGCTCTAACTTATATCGAAGATGTAGAAAATTACATGAAAGAATTAGGTGTTGGTAAATTTGCATCAGTATCAGGAAGATACTATGCTATGGATAGAGATAAAAGATGGGAAAGAATACAATTAGCTTATGAAGCTATGGTTGATGGTAAAGGTGAAACTGCGACTTCTGCAAAAGAAGCAGTAGAAAAAGCTTATGCTGAAGATAAAACAGATGAATTCGTACTACCAACTGTAATAGTTGAAAATGATAAGCCAGTAGGCATTATAAAAGAAAATGACTCTATAATATTTGGAAACTTTAGACCAGATAGAGCAAGACAAATAACTAGAGCATTAGTATGTGATGAATTTGTTGGATTTGAAAGACCTTGTATGAAAACTTACTTTGTTTGTTTAACTACATATGACATAACTATAAAGAATGTACACGTAGCATTTAAGCCACAAAGTTTAGAAAATACATTAGGAGAGTATTTAGCTAAAAACGGTAAAACTCAATTAAGAGCTGCTGAAACAGAAAAATACGCTCATGTTACTTTCTTCTTCAATGGTGGAGTAGAAGATCCAAACAAAGGTGAAGAAAGATTATTAGTACCATCTCCAAAGGTTGCAACTTATGATTTACAACCTGAAATGAGTGCTGATGAATTAACTGAAAAAATATTAAAAGCTATAGATGAAGATAAATATGACTTTATAGTACTTAACTACGCTAACCCAGATATGGTAGGACATACTGGAGTTGTTGAAGCTGCAGTTAAAGCTGTAGAAGAAGTAGATAAGTGTGTTGGTCAAGTTACAGCTAAAATATTAGAAAAAGGTGGAGTTTCTTTAATAACTGCAGACCACGGTAATGCAGAGCTTATGAAAGATCCTGAAACTAAAACTACTATTACAGCTCACTCAACTAACCCAGTACCATTTATAGTAGTAGGTGATGAATATAAATCAGCTAAGCTTAAAGAAGATGGAAGATTATCTGATATAGCACCTACAGTTTTAGACTTAATGAATATAGAAAAACCAGAAGAAATGACGGGAACTTCATTAATAGAAAAGTAATTTAAATATTACAAATTTTTACCAAAAATAAACTATGTTTTACGAAAAATATAATATAATATAAATATATATTAACTTTAATATATAAACTTGAAAGGAGACATAATTATGTCATTAATCGATTTAGTATACGCTAGAGAAGTATTAGATTCAAGAGGAAACCCAACTGTAGAGGTTGAAGTAGTATTAGAAAGTGGATCAACTGGTAGAGCTATAGTTCCATCAGGAGCATCAACAGGAGCTTTCGAAGCAGTTGAGTTAAGAGATGGAGATAAAGGTAGATACTTAGGAAAAGGTGTTGAAAAGGCAGTTGACAATGTTAACGAAATAATAGCACCTGAATTAGAAGGTATGGATGCAACTGACCAACCTGGAATAGATGGATTATTAATAGAATTAGATGGAACTCCAAACAAAGGTAAATTAGGAGCAAACGCTATATTAGGTGTTTCTATGGCTGTAGCTAGAGCTGCTGCTGAAGAAGTTGGACTACCTTTATTCCAATACATAGGTGGAGTAAATGCTAAACAATTACCAGTTCCAATGATGAACATAATAAACGGTGGAGAGCATGCTGATAATAACGTAGACGTTCAAGAGTTCATGATATTACCAGTTGGAGCTAAGTCTTTCAGAGAAGCTTTAAGAATGGGTGCAGAAGTATTCCACTCTTTAAAGAAAGTTTTAGCTGATAACGGATTAGCTTGTGGTGTTGGTGATGAGGGTGGATTCGCTCCAAACTTAAACTCTAACAGAGCTGCTTTAGAATTAATAGTTGATGCTATATCAAAAGCTGGATACGAGCCAGGAAAAGACGTTATGTTAGGATTAGACGTTGCTGCTACAGAAATGTACAACAAAGAAACTAAAAAATATGTTTTAGCTGGAGAAGGTAAAGAGTTAACTGCTGAGCAAATGGTTGACTTATACGAAGATTGGGCTAACAACTTCCCTATAGTAACAATAGAAGATGGATTAGATGAAGAAGATTGGGCTGGATGGAAAGTATTAACTGAAAGATTAGGAAACAAATTACAATTAGTTGGAGACGACTTATTTGTTACTAATACTGAAAGATTAGAAAGAGGAATAGAAGCTGGTGTTGCTAACTCTATATTAGTAAAAGTTAACCAAATAGGTACTTTAACTGAAACTTTAGATGCTATAGAAATGGCTAAGAGAGCTGGATACACTGCAGTTATATCTCATAGATCAGGAGAAACAGAAGATACTACAATAGCTGACTTAGCAGTAGCTGTAAATGCTGGTCAAATAAAAACTGGTGCTCCATCAAGAACTGATAGAGTTGCTAAATACAATCAATTATTAAGAATAGAAGAAATGATAGGTGAACCTGCTAGATACTGTGGATTAAATTCTTTCTACAACTTAAAGAAATAATTCCAATAAACAAATAAATGCTTATAAAGGGTCTTAGTTTTTACTAAGGCT
Source organism: Paraclostridium sp. (assembly GCF_051657365.1). Classification (NCBI taxonomy): domain Bacteria; kingdom Bacillati; phylum Bacillota; class Clostridia; order Peptostreptococcales; family Peptostreptococcaceae; genus Paraclostridium; species Paraclostridium sp. Next base: position 46,876 of record NZ_JBOFKN010000205.1, on the reverse strand, counting down.
CTTTATTTTTTAAAAATTCAATTTAGATATGACAAAATAGAATAGTATTAAATAATAATCGTCACGATAACGGGAATAGTAATAGCAGGATAAGCTAATATAGGTATAGGTAAACTTCTTATATTGAAAACTAATGAATGGATTTTAGGGTATAATAATATAAAGAAGATTGGCTTTATAGCTTGAAGGTAGCATATTATTGTGCTACACTAAACTTATGTTAAATTAGAGATTATAAATGTAGGAGGATAACCATGGCTAATGTTTTAATGGGATTACAAATTGTATTATCGATCGTTTTAGTAATCAGTATATTACCACAAGACACAAAAAGTGCTGTACCTACTGAATTCGGTGGAGAAGGAACACAAAGCTATTTCAAGCCAAAAGGAAAAGAAGCTTTCTTAGGAAGAGTAACAAAAATAACTTCAGTATTATTTTTCTTAAATGCAATAGCTTTACTTTTAATTAAATAATAAAAATTAAATTTATTTAAACATAAGATGACAATTACGAAAATCGTAATTGTTTTTTATTTATAACAAAAATTTACCAAACAAACCAAATAATGATATAATTTAGAAATAGTTAATATATGTGTAATTTATATAAATAAAATGGGAAAAATATTTCATAAATGCATACAATGAATTAATAAATAAATAAAAAAATGAGGAGGCACAAAATGGGCGAAGAGCTAAAGCAAAGATTAATCGGACTTATATCAGAAGAAGCGTACAATCCTCTAAAAAGAGAAGAATTAGCAGTTATATTTGATATACACCATACAGAAATGCCAATGTTTTATAACTTTTTAGATGAGTTGGTAGAAGGCGGATATTTAATTCTTACTAAAAAAGGAAAATATACGTCACCAAACCAGATGGGACTTTTTGTAGGGAAGTTAATATCTCATAAAAAAGGATTTGGATTTGTAGAATCTGATGAAGAATACAAACAAGATTTATTTATACCTGCTGACAGTTTAAACGGGGCTATGCACAATGATAGAGTAATAGCAGAGATAACGGCACCAGCAACAGATGAAAGAAGAGCAGAAGGTAAAATAGTAAAGGTAGTAGAAAGAGCTATAACAGATGTAGTAGGAACTTTCCAAGATAGTAAAAACTTCGGATTTGTTTTACCAGACAACAAGAAGTTTAATAAAGATATATTCGTACCTAAGAAATTTTTCAATGGTGCAAAATCAAATGATAAAGTTGTTTGTAGAATAACTCAATGGCCAACTGAAGATAGAAAGCCAGAAGGAAAAATAATAGAAGTAATAGGACAAAAAGGTGAAAGATATGTAGAGATTACTTCTGTAATTAGAGAACATGGATTACCAGAAGAGTTTCCTAAAAAGGTATTAGATGAAGCTGAAAAAGTTGCTATTGAAATACCACAAGAAGAAATAGATAGAAGATTAGACATAAGAGATATGAATATATTTACTATAGATGGTGAAGATGCTAAGGATTTAGATGATGCTGTATCTATAGAGTTATTACCTAATGGAAACTATAAGTTAGGAGTTCATATAGCTGATGTAACTCATTATGTAAAAGAAAAAAGTAAGTTAGATAAAGAAGCTTTAAAAAGAGCTACTTCTGTTTATTTAGTTGATAAGGTTATACCTATGTTACCTAAGACTTTATCTAATGGAGTATGTAGTTTAAATCCTTTTGAGGATAAACTTACATTATCTGTGTTTATGGAAATAAACAGTAAAGGTGAAGTTATTAAGCATGATATAAAGGAAACTATTATAAATTCAAAAGCTAGAATGACTTATACTGAGGTATCTGATATTCTTGAAAATGATGATGATAAACTTAAAAAGACTTTTGCTAATGTAGTAGATGATTTTTATAACTCTGAAAAATTAGCTAGGATATTAATGCAAAGAAGAAAGAAACGTGGAGCTATAGATTTTGATTTCCCAGAAGCTAAGATAATATTAAATGGTGATGGGGATGTTGTTGATATAAAACAATACGAGAGAAGAATTTCTAATAAGATAATAGAAGAGTTCATGTTAATAACTAATGAAACTGTAGCTGAGCATTTCTTCTGGTTAAATATGCCGTTTATGTATAGAGTTCATGAGACTCCTGCACTTGAGAAGATAGAGACTTTAAATAAGTTTATTGCTACTTTTGGTTATGTTATTAAGGGTGATTTAGAAGGTGTTCATCCAAAAGAACTTCAAAAGATTATAGAACAAATTCATGGTAAGACTGAAGAGAAAGCGATAAGTACTATTATGTTACGTTCTTTAAGGCAAGCTAGATATTCACCTGAGTGTGTAGGTCACTTTGGGTTAGCTGCCCAGTATTACTCTCACTTTACTTCTCCTATAAGAAGATATCCTGATTTACAAATCCATAGAATTATAAAAGAGTTTTTAAATGGTAAGATAAATCAGAAGAGACAAGATCAGTTAGCTCAGATTGTTGATTATGCTTCTACTCAGTCTTCTGAGAAGGAAAGAGCTGCAGAACTTGCTGAAAGAGATGTTAAGGATATTTATAAGTGTAGATATATGGAAGATAAGGTTGGAGAAGAGTTTGTAGGTATTATTTCTAGTGTTACTTCTTTTGGTATGTTTATTGAACTTGAGAATACTGTTGAAGGTTTAGTTAGACTTGCTGATATGAGCGATGATTATTATAACTTTGATGAGAGTACTTTTACTATTTTAGGTGAGAGAACTAAGAAGTTATATAGAATTGGTGATGTTGTTAAGATTAAGGTTGATAAGGTTAATACTGACTTTAAAGAGATAGATTTTAAACTTTTAGGCAAAGTTGAAGAAGAGTAGTTAGTTACTTGTTGGCGAGGGTTTGAATGGTTGTTTCCTTCACACAAATACCTGAGTAACGGTATTTAAGTGTTTCGTCAACAACCATTCAAACCCTCGCTTTTTGTAATCTAACTTTTGGGAAGAGAAAAGAGAAAGAGATTAAAAGAGATTAAAAAAGAGTAGAAAATTAATGAAAATAAAAGGATATTAAAATTTAAAGTTATTTTTAAATTATTTTAAAATAATATTTGATTTATGTGTTGTTAAAGATTTTATTTGGGTATTAATTATATTAAGATGATAAGTATTGATTATGTGTAATATATATTGTGTTATTACATATAATATTATTAAATCTAGTTTATGCTTTGATTTGCTGGTATTTACTAAGTATTGACTATTATGGTTGTATATGGTATATTTTAAGGTAATTAATGAAGGATAAGGATAAGAGGTGATTGTATGGCAGGTGTTAAGGTTTTAGCTACTAATAGAAAGGCTAGACATGAGTATTTTATAGAAGAGACTTATGAGTGTGGTATCGAGTTAAAGGGTACTGAGGTTAAGTCTATTAGACAAGGTAAGCTTAACTTGGCTGAGGGTTATGCTTCTGTTGATAATTCAGAGGTGTTTTTAAAGCAGGTTCATATAAGTCCATACGAGCAAGGTAACATTTTTAATGTTGATCCTCTTAGAGTTAGAAAGTTGTTACTTCATAAGTCTGAGATTAGAAAGCTTATTGGGGCTACGACTATTAAGGGTTATGCTTTGATTCCTTTAAGTGTTTATCTGAAAAATGGTAAAGTTAAGGTAGAGATTGCTTTGGCTAAAGGAAAGAAATTATATGATAAACGTCAAGATTTAGCTAAGAAAGATGCTAGTAGACGTATTGAAAGAGAGATGTCTGGTAGATACTAGATATAATTCCAACGAGATAGTATTGCTTTTGTTTAACAAAAGTTTTATTATATATATAACAACTAAATAGTATTAATGGTGAAAAAAGTTTGCGAAAATAAGTCTCATGACTATAAAACTACCACGGGGGCGTAATGGTTTCGACGTGGGTTTGGCACTTGAGGCTGCGTGTCGTGTTACTCTGGGTCACGTAAAAACTGGGGAACTTAAAACAAACGCAAACGATAATTACGCAATAGCAGCTTAATTGACTGCTCGTCCCGCCTAAGCCCTCCTGCCGGCTAGGCCTGGACGTCATCTATGCAGGGAACTACTTTCGGGGTGTCTCGACTGGACAGTAGATTAATCGGGACTGGTCAAATACATAGATTGCCACTGGGCTATGTATGCGACGAGAACTAAAATCAGACGGCTACGCACGTAGATGCAGCGAGGAAAAGACTTGCGGACAGGGGTTCGACTCCCCTCGTCTCCACCATTGAAATCCACGAAAAGCTATTGAGAATAAAATCAATAGCTTTTTTAGTGAGTTTACATAAAATTATTTTAGAATGGGGGAAGTAAATTGATAAATGTAAACAAAGGGTTATATGAGTATATACACAGTGAAATGGGGGCTGAATATTATCAAAATCATAATGATGTTATGGTTAATATTGATAATGATTTTGAGCAAAATTTAAAATATTTAGGTACATATTTTCCTAGAAGTTTCAAAGAAGCATATGTTATATATAGTAATATATTTTCTAATAGTAATATATATAATGAATTTTTATTAAAAGATACAATTAATATATTAGATATAGGATCAGGTACAGGTGGAAACTTATTAGGACTATTACAAGTTATATGTGAAATGTTTGAAAATAAAGAAATCAATATTGTTTCAATCGATGGAAATGAAAGTGCATTAGATGTACAAAAAAAATTAATTGAAAATATGGGTAGCTTTATAAAATTAAATAGCAATGAAATAAAGTGTGAGCTATACACAATAAAATTCGAAAACAAAGAGGATATAGAATCTGAAATTGAAAAGATATTAGATCATGAATCTATAGATATTTTACAATCATTTAAATTTTTAAATGAATTATATAATATAAATTTTTCTAAAAATAAAGGGTCATATAAAGTTATTTTAGATATAGGAGAAAAATATTTAAAAAGAAATGGGTTACTTTGTTTAGTAGATGTGACAAGTAGAGTAGGAAATCGAGAGTTTATGTCAATAATAATAAATACTGAATGTAGAGAATACTTCAAAAGTACTAATTCTGATTTGAAATACATAATTCCGGTATGCTGTGCATTTAATCACGATGATTGTGTAAGACATAATACATGTTTTTCAAGGTATGAAATAAATACAAGTTATAGACGATGGAGTGATGTATCTAAAATTAGCTATAAATTATTTATAAAAAAGTCATTAGGGGAGTTTGTATTAGATGATATTTATAAAGGTTGCTGTGATGAAACTGAAAATTGTCACTGTTTAAACATCACCGTTAATAATAATTGTACTAAACTAAGTAGCCAACCATATTGTTTGTAAAGAGGAGTGTATACATATGATAGTAAGTGTAAGTAGAAGGACGGATATACCGGCATTTTATAGTGATTGGTTTTTTAATAGATTAAAAGAAGGATTTGTATATGTAATAAATCCAATGAACTTAAAGCAAGTAAGTAAAATAGAGATTACACCAGAAAAAGTTGATTGTTTTATATTTTGGACAAAAGATGCTACACCTATGATTGATAGGTTAGATGAATTAAGAGATTATAATTACTATTTTCAATATACGATAACATCATACGGAAAAGATGTAGAAAAGGGAATTTTAGATAAGAAAAGAGTAATAGAATCTTTTAAAAAATTATCTGAGGAGATAGGTAAAGATAAAGTAATACTTAGATATGATCCAATATTATTAAGTGAAAAATATAGTATTGACTATCATTGTAAAGCATTTGATAAATTATGTTCTCAGCTAAAAGGATATACCGATAAATGTGTAATAAGTTTTGTAGATTTATATAAAAAAACTGAGAGAAATACAAAAGAGTTAGATTTAATTCCTATGGGTATGGATCAAATAAAAGAAATTTCTAAACAACTATCTTCAATAGCTATAAAGTATGATATATCAATAGAAACATGTTCGGAAGTATATGATTTAACTGAATTTGGAATTAATAAAGGGAAATGTATAGATGATAATTTAGTATCTAAGGTAATAGGATATGAAATAAATGTTAAAAAAGATGATACACAAAGAGATGTATGTGGATGTGTTAAGAGTGTAGATATAGGTCAATATAACACATGCAGACACCACTGTTTATATTGTTATGCAAATTTCAACTATAATCAAGTCGAAGATAATTATAAACTTCACAATAAAAACAATCCTTTATTAATAGGTGAAGTAAGAGAAGATGCTAAAATAACAATAAGAGATATGAAGTCAATTAAAGGTATCAAAAGAGGCGAGAAACAGATTAGTATATTTGATAATATTTAAATAAAATTAAAAATCAAAAGAGGAATTAATGTATTATTATTTTGAAGGCATATTATGCATGTTAAGTAAAAGTAAATATTTGGAATTGATTATTTTTATGTTATAATACTTGTATGTCTTTAGGAGACGAACGGATGCCCGTTTCGCAATTTTATTGTTGTATTATTGATAATACGTTGTGTTATGAGGGAATGATAATCAAAAATCATTTTAAATTGAAAACTTACTTTTAATTCGGTGTATCCGTGGAAGCTCTTACTTTTGTAAGGGCTTTTGTATTATAAATAAAGGGGAGCGATCATGAGGGATGTAATATATGATTCAATAATTGAAGAAGCTAGAAAAAATGCTAAACGTTATCATATGTATCATAATAATTTAGAAATTATATACCAACGTAATAGAAAGCGAATTCAAAATCCACCGGTTAAGGATGTAAAAATACCAGACTGTTGGCAAGCAGATAAAAAATTTAATCCATTTTATGTAATAAAACATGCAAAGCAAATATCAAAGTCCATCAAATATAAGCTAAATAATGATGATTATAAACCTAAAGATCCATTTATTAGAGAGGTGGCCAAAGCATCAGGAGGAATAAGAAAAATAACAGTATATCAAATACCTGATGCTGCGATATCAAATTACTTATATCACAGGTTATTGAGTAAGAATAAACATAGGTTTAGCTCTTTATCATATGCATATAGAGATGATAGAAATGTTCACTATGCTGTGCAGGATATTTCATTAGAACTAAAATCTCATCCAAGGCTGTTTGTTGCAGAATTTGATTTTAGTGATTTTTTTGGATCAATAGAGCATGATTATTTATTTAAACAATTTGATCAGAATGGATTTATTATAAATGATTATGAAAGGCGGTTAATTAAAGCATTTGTTAATGTTAATGAGCGTGGAATACCGCAAGGAACATCAATTTCATTGTTTCTTGCTAATTTAGTTTGTTGGAAACTTGACCGAGCTCTTGAAGCAGAAGGCTTAAGATTTGCACGATATGCTGATGATACTGTAATTTGGTCAAATGATTATACAAAAATATGCAAGTCTTTTGAAATTATAACATCATTTTCAAAAGAAATAGGAGTTCATATAAACTTAAAAAAATCTGAAGGAATTAGCTTATTGTCAAGTAGGGATATGCCATCTGAATTTTATAAAACAAAAGAATATATTGACTTTTTAGGTTACAAATTATCAGGAAATAAAGTAAGTATAAAAAATAATAAGATTAGAGCGATTAAACAGGAAATTAGCTACTTATTGTATAGAAACCTTATTCAACCGATTAAAAGTAAGCCATTTATAGCCATAACTATACCTAATAACGATGAAGATGCAATGTTTGTAACAGCAATAATGCAAATCCGAAGGTATTTATATGGAAATTTAAATGATAAGTTACTAGAACTTTATTTAAGTGGAGTGTATAAAAGATTGAATTTTAAAGGATTGATGAGTTTTTACCCACTTATTGATGATGAAGAACAATTAAAGGAACTTGATGGCTGGTTAGTTTCTACTATTTTTAACTGTCTAAAACTAAGATCTAAGTTGTTATATGATGCTGGATTTGATGTTTCGCATCAATTTCCTTTTAATGTTGATAAAAGTCAAATAATAGAGAAGTGTAAAATACAACAATATAAAGGTAAAAAGGGATTAATGGAAATACCGAGTTTTACTAAAATTTATAAGGTTGTAAAAAAAGGTGTATTTGATTACGGTATTGATGGAGTAATGAATCCATTGTCTAATATATACAATTACTATCATTAATATGATAAATAAAATTATTAAATAAATCGTGGGTATTATTCCTGAGATTCGTCTCCACCATTGAAATCCTCGGAAACGAGGAACAAGAGAACTGCTAAATTTATAGTTTAGCAGTTCTTTTTATGTTATTCTAAAATAGAGATACAATTGTAAAAAATTTACAAAAATATATTGTTCAATACATTAAAATCGGGAGCGGACAAATCATGAAGCTAAAATCATTTATAGAATTTTCAACTTACGGATTAAAAACAATATTCCTAAAAAATACTAATCCTATACTAGCTACCATAATACTTACAGATTATTGTAACCTTACTTGTAAGCATTGTGCAGTCAACAATATAAACAAAATAATTCATCCCTATGAAGAAATAAAAGAGGAAATGATAAAGCTTTACAAAGAAGGCGTTAGAATCTTATTCTTTTGTGGAGGAGAAACTCTTCTTTGGGAGGATAAGGGAAAAAATGTAAAAGACTTAATAAAAGAAGCTAAAGAAATAGGCTTTGAATTAGTCAATATAGTTACCAATGGAACTATAGATTTAGATATTAAAGAAGCAGATATTATATTTCTAAGCATTGATGGAACCAAAGAAAATCATAATTATATAAGAGGTAATACCTTTGACACCATATTAAAAAATGTAGAAAAGGCTAATGAAAGTAATATTTGCGTTTATATGGCTATTAATAATAGAAATTATACGGACATAAAAAAATTATGCGAACTAGTTAAAAATACAAAAAATTTAAAGAGCATTTCTTTTAACTTTCATACCCCATATGAGGGAACAGAGGATTTAAGTTTAACTAAAGAACAAAAACTTGAGGTAGTAAATACTATAAAACATCTTATTAAGGAAGGTTATCCCATATTTAATTTATATTCTGCATTAGATTATTATTTAGATAATAATTGGAGCAGACCTTGTAAGCAATGTTTGGTAGTAGAAAATAAAAAAAGATTTATATGTGGAAGATGTGTAGAAATAGATGGACTATGTAATGAATGTGGATACTTATTTGCGGTAGAGTTCTCTTTATTGTTTAGTGGAAATCCTAAGATAATATATGAAACATTAAAAACATATTTGAAATTTGTATAGAGGGAGAAAATATGCTGACTAAAATTTTAAGACCAATACTAAATAGGAGTTTTAAACCCTTTGAATTTGTAAAATGTACTGATAATGATAATTTAGATTATGTAAATTTAAATAATAAAGATAATTTAGGCTTATATATACATATACCATTTTGTAAAAGTATATGCTCTTTTTGTCCATATAATAAAGTATTATATGACGAAAAAAAGGCTTTTGAATATAAACAAGCTTTGTTAAAAGAGATAGAACTAGCCAATATAAGATATAAAAAACAGGATATAACATCTTTGTATTTCGGAGGTGGAACACCTGCATTACTTATAGAATATCTTGAAGAAATTATAGATACTGTAAAAGAAAACTTCAATCTAAAAGGTAGCCTAGCTATAGAATTGCATCCAAGTAATATAAATTTAAGCTTATTGAATAAGTTAAAGAAATTAGGATTTAATATGATAAGTGTTGGAATTCAATCATTTAATAAAGATTGTTTAGAAAGTTTGGGTAGAAAAGAAAATAATGAAGCAGAAAAAATAAAGCTAGTTAAAGAAGTGGGATTTGAAACTATAGATGTAGATTTAATATTTGGAATACCTAATCAAAGTATAGAAGATTTAAAAGAAGATATGGTTTTGGCATTTGAAATTGGAGCAACTCAAATTTCTACTTATCCATTTATTGATTTTTCTTATGCTAATAATAAACGAAAACCTCTATCTGCTAATGAAAAGAAAAAAATGCTTTTTGAACTTGTAAATATGGCAGAAGAAATAGGTTTAGATAGAACCTCTGTATGGACTTTTGCTAAACCTAATACAGAAAAATATTCTTCTATAACTAGAGAAAATTTTATAGGATTAGGTCCAGGAGCTGCATCATTATTTGATGATAAGTTTAAATTAAATACTTTCTCTATTGAAGAATATATAAATGCAATAAATAAAAAGGAATTTCCTTGTGCTTTAGTATTAAATTTCACCAAGTTTTCAAGAAAATCGTATTGGTTATTTTGGAATGTTTACAACATGAATTTAGATAAAGAGCTTTATAAAAGAATGTTTGATAGTGATTTAAAGAAAGATTATAGAGCTGAATTGATGTTAGCTAAAAAAATGAATTTGTTGAAGGAAGATGAGTTTGGATACAAGGTCACTACAAAAGGTTCTTATTATTTCCATGCAGTAGAGCAAATTTATACTTTGCAATATATTGATAAGACATGGAGTATTGCACAAAATAACCCATGGCCGGACAAGATAAATTTATATTAATAGTGTGAAAAATCATATGTGTTATATAAAGAAGACATAAAGAAGATATAAAGCTATTTAGCGAAATAGGATTTAAAGTATATAGAATGAGTATTGCATGGAGTAGAATATTTCCTAAAGGGGACGAAGAAAAAGCAAATGAAAAAGGTCTTTAATTTTATTTTTAGAAGATACAAAGGTTTAGTTAAGTATTGGCTGACTTTTAATGAAATAAATATGATTTTACATGCTCTATTTATGGGGGCTGGTATTTGTTTTGAAGAAGGTGAAGATTTATATTAAACAAGAAAAAAGTAAAACTAATATTTGATATAACTTTTGTGAAGCATCTTAATTATTGAAATCCGCAAAAAGGCATTGATTAAAAATCAATGTCTTTTTTGCATGAGGAAAAATATAAATCACATTAATTACTATTTACATAAAAAGAGGGTATCGTGTTTCGCGAGGGGGGGTAAGGACATTAAAATAATTTATTCAAATACTTTATTGTAACTTTTCAAATACACCTGATATCATAACCTCATAAAACAAAACGAAACAAAATAGGAGGAAACAATGAAATATAAAATAAACACAGAACTAATAAACCTACAAATGCTAAAAAAGGGATACTCAATAACAAAACTAGCAAAAGAAAGCAAATTAGGAAAATCAACAGTATCAAGACTAATAAACCAAAATGGAAATTCAAGAGCAGAAACTATATATAAAATAGCAAAAGCATTAGAAATAGAAACAAAAGATATAATACTTTAAAAACAAGGGGGGATTAGGATGTATAAACAATACACAGATGAAATAAAAAGTCTTAGAGATTTAGAAACAATAATAAACTACTATTATCCAAACCAAATAACAAAAAACAAAATGAGCTGTCCTTTTCACCAAGACAAAACACCTAGTTTTCAAATAGCTGACAAAGGAAATGGTGCTTTTTACAAATGTTTTGGATGTGGAGTAGGTGGAGATATAATCGACTTTATAAAAAGAGTAGAAAAAATAGAATTTATAGAAGCTTTAAAAAAAGCTTATTATATATTAAACAAACCTTTATCATTACCCAAAAGTAATATAACAAGACTAAATACAGTAAATAAAAATAATATCAATGAATTTTACAATGAAAAAGTCAAAGAAGCTATAAATGAAGAAAACTTAGACAAAGCATTTGAGCTAAGTTGTAGACAAGAAGAAGAAAATAATAAAAAATATCATATAAACTTTCCCTACACAGACGAAAAAAATAAACCTAAGAAAATATGGGAAAACCTAGATGAATTATTGAAACAAAATAATATAACCATAAAGTACAACGAAATAATAAAAGATATTGAAATAACGGGGCTAGAAGGAACCAATTTTGAAAGTCAATTAGTAGACATACACTCGCTTTGCTATAAGTACGGATTTTCACTTAGCATAAATAAAATACATGCTTTTGTAAATCGTATAGCAAATAATTATCCAGTAAATCCAGTAGTAGATTATCTAAGAGATTGTTATATGAATTTTGATGGAGAAATGAAATACATACAAATGTTATGTGATGCTCTTATAACTAGAAATGATTTTAACCAAGAATTAAAAAAGCTATTAATAAGAAAATGGTTACTAAATACAGCTACTATTCCTTTTAATGAAGGAAATTCTAATATAGAAGGAATACTAACTTTGCAAGGAAAACAAGGTATAGGAAAAACAAGACTAATAAGAAAGTTAATACCTATACATGTTAAAACTGGCTTAGAGCTAGATCCAAGTGATAAAGATAAAGTATATCAATGTATAAAATATTGGGTATGCGAACTAGGTGAGTTAGATTCAACTCTTAAAAAAGATTTAGCAAAGCTAAAAGCATTTATAACGGAACAAATAGATGAGTTTAGAAGACCATATGGACTAGCACCTGTTAAGTATCCTAGAAAAACTTCTTTTTATGCAACTGTCAATAATGAAGAGTTTTTAAAAGATGAAACAGGTAATAGAAGATATTGGGTTATTCCTATTGAGAAGATAGATTTTGATAATATAGATAAAATAGATATAGATAAACTTTGGGGTGAAGTTATGCATCTTAAGGAAGAAAAGCTAGAAACAAATTATTTAAATCAAGAACAAATAGACAATCTAAATACGAGTAATGCTGATTTTAAAGTTATAGGTCATTTAGAATTAGGTATTAATACAGAATTTGATTGGGATGTTAATAGAGATAGATGGACTTGGAAATCTTCAACGGATATAGCTAATAAACTACATCTAAAATCTAGTAAAGGCCTTAGAGCTAACTTAGAAAATAATGGAGCAGTTTATAAAAAAGTAGGAAATAAGCGGGGATATTTTACGCCACCATACAAGACACTATTTGGACATAGTGGGTTTTAAGTACACTAAATATTAGAATTTTGGATGATGAAATATAAAACAAACTGAAAATTTTATAAAAGTACAGCAAAACTACATTAAAAATACAATAGGTATTATGTTTGGTGTACCGAGTTAAACATATATAAATCAATGATTTTAAGGATTAGTACATTAAGTACATTAGATTTTATAATATTTTAAGTTTTTTATTATAAGTATATATTTTAAGTTTTTATTATTATTGATGTACTGATGTACTGTGATATTAAGATTTAGTGGAATCAATAATAAATTTAGTAGAAGTGTTAATAGTTTTATTTGTTGAAAATTGTTGAAAAATAAGGTAATATATGGTAAATTTTATATAAGAGATAAAAAGTTTAGATAAAATACAATATAACGTGCGTTAGAGAATTGGAGCCAAGCACAAGCCTTAAATATTAGTACAATAGAACTAATATAGGCTTAGCTTGGTTTTTTTTAGCGTAAGGGAGGGAGATTTTTAATGCTAAAATTTTTAAAGCCGGCACCTTATATAAAAAGACTGCCAGAAGAAGAAATCGCACCAACATATAAAAGATATCGTATCCAGGTGTTTATAAGTATTTATGTAGGATATCTTATCTACTATTTTGTAAGAAGTAATTTTGCCTTATCAAAGGTATATCTTATAGAACAGGGGTTTACAAAGGTTGAGATAGGATTTATTGCATCAGCTTTAGGACTATCATATGGTGTTAGTAAATTTGTAATGGGAAACATATCAGATAGATCTAACCCAAGATATTTCTTAGCAATAGGGCTTATATTGTCAGGTATAGTAAATTTATTTTTACCAAATGCAACAAATATTTCTCTTATGTTTATTTTAATGTTATTAAATGGATGGTTCCAAGGAATGGGATGGCCTCCATGTGGTAGAATAATGACTCACTGGTTTTCAGATCGTGAACGTGGTGTAAAGATGTCTATTTGGAATACTGCACATAATATAGGTGGAGGATTTATAGCTACAGTTGCATTAATTGGGGTATCATTATTTGGAACATGGAAAGGTATTTTTTATTTACCAGCAATAATAGCAATTGTAGGTGGAATAGTATATACTATATTTGCAAGAGATACTCCGCAATCTGTTGGGTTACCTCCAATTGAAGAATTTAAAGATGATTATCCAGAGTATGAGGTTGAAGGTATAGATGCTGAAGAAGAACTTACTGCTAAGGAAATTTTATTTAAGTATGTATTAAATAATAAGTTGTTATGGTGTATAGCTGTGGCAAACGTTTTCGTTTATTTGGTTAGATATGGGGTTATAAGTTGGGTTCCTACATATCTACAAGAAGTTAGAAATTTTGATCCAAAAGATTCTGCTATAGCATTTGCATTATTTGAATATGCAGCTATACCTGGAACTATTATAGTTGGATGGATTAGTGACCATGTATTCCATGGTAGACGTGCTCCAATGGGGGTAATATGTATGGTTGGAGTAGCTATAGCAACAATGGTATATTGGAAAAGTACAAGTCCACTTGCTATAAATTGTGCGCTTGCATCAATAGGAGCATTAATTTATGGACCTGTTATGTTAATAGGGGTAAGTGCACTGGATCTTGTACCTAAAAAAGCAGCTGGGACTGCAGCAGGATTTACAGGTTTATTTGGATATATGGGAGGACAAGTTCTAGCTGAGTTGGCAATGGGTATGGTAGTTGATAAATTTAACTGGGATGGAGGATTTATAATGCTAATAATATCTTCGATTTTAGCAATAGTATTTTTATCATTTACTTGGAATGCTCATAATACAAAAGATAAAGCTAGTGCTAGTTAGATAGAGATATAATATATATAATGAAGATAAATAATAATTAATAAAACTGGTGGTATGGTTTTAATGAATCATCTACAACGTTTAAATTTACTAAAAAGATATTGGATATTTATCCAGTATCTTTTTTATTTGGGTTAAAAGCATGTCTGTGGTATCGATGAAGGTAGAAATAGAAAACCGTACCATAATATATGATAATAATTTAATTAGTAAGATATTAGCAAAGGATAATTAGAAATAAGGAGAGTCATGTTGTAGATTGTATAAAGACTGATGAGATTTTTTTATAAAATAATAAAAACACCTCATTTAAAACAAGGTGATTTTTATTAATATATATCTTCATTATAAGTTATTTGAACAATATAGTCTAAGCTAGTATTCTTAATTCCTAATATAAACTCACCATTTATATCAGTAAAAGTAAATGTTACAGGAGTTGATTTTGTATTTTCTAAATAGCTCAAAACTACTGTAGCTTTATAAACTGGAGTTCCATCAGTAAAAGTAACTTTACCCTTAACAACTGAACCTATTTGCTCAGTTATTACTATTGTTTTATTACAAATCTCACCTTGATTAACTTTTAAATTTAAACTTCCATTAAAAGTACCCATGAATCTGCCTCCATGCTTTTAAAAGTATGTTATATATACCTATAAACAACAACATTATATATTTTATTCTCTAGAGGTATGAAAGAGAAATAGTATTTACCCTCCTCATTAGTAAATGTAAAACACTTATCAATAGATATATTGCTAGTTTTATCAATTTCTTCAAGACAAACACCAAACCCATTGGCAAGGGTTCCATCTTTTAAAGTTACTGTTCCAAATATAATAGATATTTCTTCAGGTGATAACACGAAACTATTTGAAATTATAATATTTTTTTGCAAATCTTCTTTTCTTATGAACCATGTTATTTGTGAATAGAGCATTTTAAATCCTCTTTATTTAAATAAGGGAGGGAAAACACCTCCCTTATATTTTTTATAGTTAGAATATAATCAATGATGTTAGTATAGCTATAGCTGTGATTGATATACCTATAAAAATATTTTTATTATATTTTTTATACTTATATATTTTTTCAATATTAGATTCATTTGAAGATCTATCTTCCACATTTTCACTAGCAGAAAGTGGAGAGGTAGTATTTGATGAGTTATGAAGAGTTTCTATATTTATAACTATAGGTCCATCTTTTGATAGTTTGGATATATATTCTCCAGTAAATTTATTACTATTTGAATCCTCTCCATTAATATTTAACGAAACTACCTCTAACTTTTCACATTCCTTACCATTTATTATTTTTTTACTGGACATTTTATATCAACCTTTAACTTAATAAAATTATTTTAAACCTGTTATTATGAAAGTACTTTATAAACATTAAGACTATATTTTGCAGTTCCAGAAGGAGTAAATGCAAATCCGTAAGTTCCGCTTGTATCTGTTTTTAATGTAGCTATTGCTACTGTAGGAGCAGCATCATCTACTAATTCAAGAATAACAGCTTCTCCAGAAACAACAGTTACAGTACCTTTTATTATACTTTTAGTACTATCATTAGCTTCGTAATTAGCTGCTATATCTAATACAGTAACAGAACCTGCAGCTAGATTATCTGCCATAGTTGTTGATTTAACTTGTTTACAGTCTTTAACTACAAATGCCATAAAATATCACCTTTAGAATTATATTTGATTTTATAGCTATTTACTAGCTATAGTACATATTATGAAATTCATCAAAAAGTGTGAATAAAAGTTTATTATTTGCATTTTAATTTAACACAAATTGAGGATTATTAATATTTTATAATATTATATGTAGTCTTAAATATAAGCAGGTAGAACAATTTACATATTTTAAAATAGGCTTTATAAAAGTTAGGTATACTTGCTGTAAGTAGTGTATTATTATAAAATATAAATTAAAATGTAGACATAAAGACTAGGAGAGACATGGATGAATGGAAGGACGCATAAATGTGGTGGAGTAGCACTAGCTACTTTGGCAGTACTAGCTCTAGGAAGTAGAAATACAGTATCAGTAGAGCAAGGAGTTATGCTTATTACAGGAGCAAGTTTTGGAGCTTTGTTACCAGATATAGATCATAAAGGTAGTGAAGTAGGCAAAAAATTAAAACCAATATCTAAGATTATTTGTAAAAATACTGAACATAGAGGTTTCACGCATACCTTAGTATGTACAGCTTTGGTAGCTATATTTTTATTTGGAACGGTAGATTTTCTTAAAAATATTTACAAAGGAGATTTAAACTCTAGACTTATTTTAGGTGCTGCAAGTGGTTTTTTAATTTGGATAGCACTAGATACAGCATTAAATTCTATGAGACCTAAGTTTGTACATAACAAGAAAATTAGAAA
The DNA here is from genome assembly GCF_051657365.1 of Paraclostridium sp. Classification (NCBI taxonomy): domain Bacteria; kingdom Bacillati; phylum Bacillota; class Clostridia; order Peptostreptococcales; family Peptostreptococcaceae; genus Paraclostridium; species Paraclostridium sp. Next base: position 29,830 of record NZ_JBOFKN010000205.1, on the reverse strand, counting down.
ATTATTGGATTTAGAATTACCATCTTTGATAGTTTTAGTAATACTTTGTACAGTGTTTTCAACTATGGTTTATAATAGCTTAGGTATATTTGCTTTGGGAGCAACTATTGGATATGTAAGTCATATTATTTTAGATTTATTTAACCCAATGGGAGTGCCGATATTATACCCACTTAGTAAACGTAGATTACATATAGCTAATATAAAAACAGGAACACAAGAAGGAATGATTAGTGCAATGTGTAATATTGCAACGATTGTCGCTTTATATAAAATTTTTATATAAATAAACTTATCCCACATTAAGTGGGATTTTTTTATTAAAAAATTTAAAATGTGTATCCTATGAAATCACATAAATACTACCTTTTGGTTTGTGTCATACCAAAAGGTGCCTTCTTTTTTTTATGTTGAAACGTCTATATACTAATAAATGTAGCAACAAACAAACACATAAATTAAAACATTTATATAAAAATAGGAGGAATGGAAAATGAATAGATTTACAATACCAAGAGACTTATATTTTGGAGACGATGCAATAGATCATTTAAAAGAAGTAAAGGGTAATAAAGCTATGCTTGTAATAGGATCTGAGAGATTAATAAAAGATGGAACAGTTCCTAAAATACAAGAAAACTTAAAATTAGCTAATATAGAAAATATAGTTTTTACAGGGGTAGAAAATGATCCATCAGTAGCAACTGTTAGAAAAGGTGTTGAAATGATGAATGATTTCAACCCAGATTTAATAATTGGTATAGGAGGAGGATCTCCAATAGATGCAGCAAAAGCTATGTGGATATTCTATGAATACCCAGAGTTTACTTTCGAAGAAGCTGCAAAGCCATTTAATTTACCAGAACTTAGACAAAAAGCTAAATTCATAGCAATACCAACAACTAGTGGTACAGCTACAGAAGTAACTTCATTTGCGGTAATAACAGATAATGAAACAGGAGTAAAATACCCTATAGCAGATTACAATGTAACACCAGATTTAGCTATAGTTGATACGAAATTAGTGCAAACTATGCCTAAAGTATTAGTAGCAAATACAGGAATGGATGCATTAACACATGCGATAGAAGCATATGTATCAAATGCTAGTAATCCTATAACAGATGCATTAGCTATGAAATCAATAGAAATGATATATGCAAATTTAATTGATTCTTATAATGGAGAGGAACAAGCTAGAAAAGATATGCATATAGCTCAAAACTTAGCAGGAATGGCATTTTCAAATGCAATATTAGGTATAGTTCACTCTATGGCACATAAGACTGGTAAGATATTTGATATACCTCATGGATTAGCAAATGCTATATATCTATCACCAGCTATACAATTCAATGCAAAAACAGCAGGTGATAAGTATGCAGATATAGCTAGAAGATTAGGATTACAAGGAAATAGTGAAGAAGAATTAGTTAACTCATTAGTAAATCTTGTAAAACAATTTAGAAAAGATATGGGAATGGTTAATTCATTACAAGAATTTGGAATATCTGAAGAAGTATTTATGGAGAATTTACAATCAATATCAGAAACATCAGTAGCTGATCCATGTACAGGTACAAATCCAAGAGAAATATCAGTAGAAGAAATGAAAGAATTGTTTAAAGCTGTTTACTACGGAGCAGATGTAAACTTCTAATAAAATCATATTAAATGAAAGTAAAGCCTTCTATTAAATTAGAAGGCTTTATTTTTATTTGTTTAATTCTGAAACAAATTCCTTACCCCAAATATCCATTTCATTTAATATAGGCAATAACTTTAATCCTAAGTCAGTAAGTGAATATTCAACCATAGGAGGTACTTGGTTATAAATTTTCCTATGTACAAGACGATTTTTTTCTAAAGATCTTAGCTGCTGAGTTAACATTTTTTGACTTATATCTGGAATTATATTTCTAAATTCATTATAGCGAATAACTTTATGAATACCTAAGTTCCATAATAGAAGAGATTTCCATTTGCCGCTTATAATTTCTAGAGTAACTTCAATTTCACACCTATAATTACTACAACTAACTTTATTTGTTCTATCTAAAGGCAAAAAATCACATCCTAACTTTTATTATATATTTTATTTTATCATGTATTACAATAAACAATCAAAACTTTAAGAAATCATATATTTTATAATTACAAATTTGTAAGTCTATTGATATGTAAATCAATATTAGAAAATCACAAAACCTAGTATACTGAATTACTGTAAAGAGAAATAGGAGGTAGTAAAATATGTCTAAAATATTAGAAGTTAAAAATTTAAAAAAAATATATGGAAATAAAGAAAATCAACAAACAGTATTAAATGGTATAGATTTTCAAATTAACAAAGGAGAATTTGTAGGAATAATGGGTCCTTCTGGAGCTGGTAAAAGTACTCTTTTAAACATAGTATCTACTATAGATACTGCATCTAGCGGAGACGTTAAGATAGAAGATAAAAATATAACTAACTTAGACAACAAGCAGATATCTAAGTTTAGAAGAGAAAGCTTAGGATTTATATTCCAAGATTTCAATTTATTAGATACATTATCTGTAAAAGATAATATTGCATTACCATTAGCTCTTGGTAGAGTTGATGCAAAAACAATAAATCAAACTGTAAAATCAATAGCTACTACATTGGGAATAGAAACTTTACTTGAAAAGTATCCTTATGAAGTATCAGGAGGACAAAAGCAAAGAACAGCTTGTGCTAGAGCTATAATCACTAAACCTTCATTAATATTAGCAGATGAGCCTACGGGAGCACTTGATTCTAAGTCATCTGCAGATCTTTTAAATGCGATGACAAGATTAAATCAAGAACAAGATGCAACTATAATGATGGTTACACATGATGCTTTTGCTGCTAGTTATTGTAATAGAGTTTTATTTATAAAGGATGGTTTAATATTTAAGGAAATTATCAAAATTGGGTCTAGAAAAGAATTCTTTAATGAAATTTTAGATGTTTTATCATTGATAGGTGGTGGTGATAATGGTCTTATTTAATATAGCTAAAAAGAATGTAGAGAAGAATTTAAAAGGATATTTTTTATACTTTTTCTCTATAGTATTTACTGTATGCATGTATTATTCATTTAAGAACTTACAGTACAATCCAAGTATAGATGCTGTATTATCAGCGAGTACAAAGGTATCTACTGCATTTAATGCAGCTTCAATTGTAATTGCTTTATTTTCAGTTTTATTTATATGGTATTCAAATAGTTTCTTTATAAAGAAAAGAAAAAAAGAGATAGGACTATATGCTCTTTTGGGAATAGAAAATAGAGAAATAGGGCTGTTATTATTCTTTGAAACATTAATAATAGGTTCAGCAGCGCTAGTAATAGGAATAATATCAGGAATCATAGTTTCTAAACTTATGCTAGTAGTACTTTTAAAGCTTATTGGCTTAAATTTAGATATTACTTTTGCAGTATCATTTAAAGGTATATTTGATACATTTATACTTTTCATGCTAGTATTTTTATTTATGGCTTACCAAAGTAATAGAATAATATATAAATTTAAACTTATAGAATTATTTAAGGCTTCAAGTGTATCTGAAAAATCTAAAAAAGGATCAAAATTATTAGCTTTAATGTCAATAATCCTTATAGGACTTGGATATGCAGCATATATTATAGTTTCAAAAAACATAAATCTAGTTTTAGGAGCTATGATTACATTACCTACAGTTGTAATAGGTACATTCCTGTTCTTTGGATCTTTTATGTATTTTATAATTAGAAAAAAGAAAAATAATGAGAATAACTATTACAAAGGATTAAATATGATATCTACATCTCAATTGCTATATAGAATTAGCAGTAATGCAAAGATGTTGGCTATAATATCGATATTAAGTGCTACAACGTTGACTGCTATAGGGGTAGCTATGACTACTTATTTTATGAGTTCTCAAAATGTAGAAAGAATTGCTCCCTATTCATATACTTTAAAAATTGATAACAAAGATTATATAAACGAATTTGAAGATGCTTTAAGCAAGTCAGATAACCATGAATTAAAGAATAAAATTGAATATAAGTATATTGAATTACCGGCGGTACAAACAGACTCGAGTGCTAAATATACTGATAGATTTGAAATAATATCTTTATCAGAGTTAAATGAAATATTAAATTTAAAAGGTGATAAAGAAATAGATAATATAAAAAACGATGAATTTATTCATGTGTATCCTAAAGAACGTGATTTTGAATTTAAGTCAACAGTTGATATAAATAATAATGGATCTACAGTTAATTTAAAACTTAAATCTGATTTAGATAAGGTGTTATATAATACTAATATTCAGGATACTATAGTCGTAGCTGATAGTACTTTTGAAAATTTAAAAGCAACTAATGACGTAAGCACTTACTACACATATGATATAACTAATCAAAAAGATGGTGAAGACTTTGATAATGAAGTCGCAAAAATAACTGAAAAATATGCAGTTGGAGATTATGAAAAATCAGTTAGTAGATTAATGAAATCTTACTATTCAACATTCAAAGCAGAATTTACAACTTCTGGAGTATTAGTATTTATAGGAGTATTTGTAGGATTAGTATTTTTAGTATGTACTGGTAGTGTAATATTCTTCAAGTTATTATCTGAGGCTCAAGATGAAGCACCTAGATACAATGTATTATCAAAAATTGGAGTAGATGAAAGTGATATAAAATCAGCTGTGTATAAGCAAGTTGGATTCAACTTCTTCGTGCCATTGTTAGTAGGAAGTATCCATAGTATTGTAGCAAATTATGTTGTTTGTGATATGATGGGGCAAAGCACAACATTTGTAATGGCATCTACATTGATACCTTACTCAATAATTTATATAACTTATTATTTAATTACATCTAAATATTATCTTGATATAGTTACTAAAAAAAATTAGGGGAAATTAATATGAAAAAAATAATGACTACCATAGTAACAATTGTACTTATATTAGTAGGAGTGATTTTTACGATAAGAACAGCATTATTTCCTATAGAAAATAAATCTGATATAAAAAGAATTGCTAATGAATATAAAATAGATCCATATTTATTAGCTGAACTTGCGCACTTTGAATCTAGATTTGATAATAAGAAATATGAGTCAAATTCAAATAATGGGATTTTAAGATTTAGTGATGAAGCTTCAATGAAATTAGCTAAAGAATTGAAAATGAGTAAATTTAAACCTAAGGATTTAGTTGACTCACAAACTAGTTTAAAGCTAGGAGCATATTATGTATCTAAATTTAACAATCAAGGTTTAGAAACAGTTATTCGAGAATGGAATGTTAAAAATGGGGATGAAGACACTATTGATAGGAGAGCATATGCTAGTCAATACTATCTTCCAAAGATAGAAAGAAATATGAAAATATTTAAATTATTATATCCAGAATTACAGTTTTAAATATATAAATAAATTATAATATTTCACGATATAGTGAAAATGGGAATGTTATAGCTGTGATTAAGTATTTGGGTTAAAATACTTAGTCACAGTTTTTTTATTTCTATAAATAAACTTATTTCAAATTAAGAATAAGGGTATATTAATTTAATAAAAGAAATACATTTCAAATATAAAATATACAAGGAGTAGATATGTTAAATAAAAAAGAAATTGTAGATATGGGATGGAAGCTAGATAATAGTTACACTATGTTACCAAAGTTATTTTACAGTAGAATAAATATAAATCCAGTAAAAGATCCTAAATTAGTAATTTTCAATGATGATTTAGCAAAAATTTTAGGATTAAATAGCAATTTGATTAAAAGTTATAAAGGTATATCAATACTTTCAGGAAATGAAACTATAGAAGAAGGTTCATTTATTGCTCAAGCTTATGCTGGTCACCAGTTTGGTCATTTTACAATGTTAGGAGATGGAAGAGCTTTATTAATAGGTGAGCAAACAACACCTTCAGGTGAAAGATATGATATTCAACTTAAAGGATCTGGAAGAACACCATATTCACGTGGAGGAGATGGAAGAGCAGTTCTTGGGCCTATGCTTCGTGAATACATAATAAGTGAAGCCATGCATGGACTTGGTATTCCAACGACACGTAGTTTAGCAGTAATAAAGACTGGAGAATCAGTAGTTCGTGAAAAAATACAAGAAGGTGCCATATTAACTCGTGTAGCTTCTAGCCATATACGATTTGGTACATTTCAGTATGCAGCCCAATTTGGTAGTATAGATGATATTAAAAAACTAGCTGATTATACAATAAAAAGACATTTTAAAAATATAGAAGATAATGAGAATAAATATATTAATTTACTTAAAGAAGTAATAAAATCTCAGGCTAGCCTTGTTGCTAAATGGCAAACTGTTGGATTTATACATGGGGTTATGAACACAGATAACATGACCATTAGTGGAGAGTCTATTGATTATGGACCTTGTGCTTTTATGGATAGCTATAACCCAAATACAGTGTTTAGCTCTATTGATACTCAGGGACGTTATTCATATAAAAATCAACCTATTATGTGTGAATGGAATTTATGTAGATTTGCTGAAGCTTTATTACCATTGTTACATGAAAATCAAGATGAATCTATAAAAATAGCACAAGATGCAATTTCAGATTTTACAGATATATATTATTTGAATTGGCTATCTAAAATGAGATCAAAGTTAGGTTTATTCAATGAAGAAGCACAGGACAAAGCTATAATTGAAGATCTTCTTAGCATGATGGAAAAGTATAATGAAGATTTCACAAATACTTTTATATATTTAACCTTTGAAAAAAATAACGGTAGAGAAATGTTTAGTAGTATAGAGTTTGATAATTGGTACAAGATATGGCAAGAAAGATTACAAAGACAGCCACAATCGAAAGAATTAGTAAATCAATTAATGAAAAATTCTAATCCAGCAGTAATTCCAAGAAATCATAGGGTAGAAGAAGCAATAGAAGCTGCGAATAAAGGTGATTTTCAAGTTATGCAAAAATTAATAGAAATAGTTTCAAAACCGTATGATCATTCTAAAGACCAAGATGAATATTCAAAGCTTCCGAAAGTGACAAACTGTTCTTATAGAACATATTGTGGAACATAATATTATTAAGATCACTCTGATTTAAATTAGGGTGATTTTTTATTTATAAAAATTAATAAGTTTTTACCTTGATTGTGTAACAATGTTATGCTAATGTAATATTATATAATAAAACAATGTTACGGAGGATGTTATATGGAAAATAAATTAAATTCAATTAACATAAATGGAATGGGAACATATCCAGGTGGAGAATTTGACAAAGTATCTATATCAGGTAATGGTAAAATTCATGGAAATATAATATGTAACAAGTTCAGTGTATCAGGTAATGGAATAGTTACAGGTAATATAGATAGTGAAAAATTTTCAACATCAGGAAATTGCAAAATAGAAGGAGATATAAACTCTAAGGAGTTAAATACATCAGGGTCTTTAAAATGCTTAAAAAGTATAAATTCTGATAAAGTTAATGTAAGTGGAGTTTTAAAAGTATTATCAGATATAGAATGTGAAGATGTTTATATAGATGGGGTAATAAATTGTGGAGGTTTTTTGAATTGTGAAAACTTCGACTTGAGAATAGAAGGAAAATCAACAATAGATGAAATAGGAGCAAGTACAGTAAATATAAGTTATGAAAGAAGATTATTACAAAGTATTTTCAATTTATTGATACCTAAAAAATTGTATAGACTAACTGTAAATAGTATAGAAGGCGACAATATACAATTAGAAAATAGTTATGTGAAAATTATTAGAGGAAAGAACATAAAAATAGGGGCAGACTGTAATATAGATACTATTGAGTATAGTGGAACTATTGAAGTAGACGATAGATCAAAAGTAAAAAACATAAATAAGATATAAGGTAGGAGGTAAACTGTATGAATCATGATATAAAAATAATGGGTGATGGATTTATAAGCCCTGGAGAATATGAAAAGATAAGTGTTATGGGAGATGCAACTTCAACAGGAAATGTAAAAGCTAGCCAAGTTAAAGTTAATGGAAACGCAGTATTTAGTGGAAATTGTGACTTTGGAAGTTTAAAAATAAATGGAGATGCAACTATAAAAGGAAGTTTAATATCAAATTATTTAAAAATAAATGGAGATTTAACGGTAGATAAAAATTGTGAACTAGATACCTTAATAGTACGTGGAGATGCCAAGTTTAATTATGACGTTGAGTGTAACAATGTTACAATATATGGAGATACCAATATAAAAGGAAATTTAAAAGCTAAAGAAGTAAGAGTTATAGGACATATAAGTGTAGATGGAGATATTGAATGCGAGAACATAGTGATAGATGGTTCTATAGATTGCAATGGATTAATAAATTCAGAGGATATTACTATCTATCTTAAAGGAAAGTCTCGTTGCAATGAAGTTGGAGCTACTAATATTAATATACGTAAGCAAAACAATAAGTCAATTTTAACATTTTTAAGTTTATCTAGTATCTTAACTAAAAGTTTTAAATGTAGTACTATAGAAGGCGATTATATTAAACTTAAAAATTGTGATATAACAAATATAAGGGGTAAACAAGTTGATATAATAAGCAACTGTAATATAGACAATATAGAATACACTAGCAATCTTAATATATCTAAAAATTCAACTGTAAAAAATCATGTTAAGATAGGCTAAGGAGGACAAAAATATGGATGAATTAATATCAAAGAAAGACTTATTGATAAAGGCGAATATTTCCTATGGTCAATTATATAGATGGAAGAGAAAAAATATTATACCTGAAGAGTGGTTTATAAAAAAATCTACATTTACAGGACAGGAAACTTTTTTTCCAAAAGAAAAAATATTAGAAAGAATAGATTTAATACTTTCTATGAAAGATGATGTGTCTTTAGATGATATAGCAAATATGTTTACTAAAAAAACAGATGCAAAAGAATTTAATATGGAAATTATGTTAGATAAAAAAGTTATAAGTAATTATACTAAAGATATATTTTATAATTTTTATCAATCTAATACTATGATAGGAAGAAAAGAATTATTAGCAATTACTATAATAGAAAAATATCTTGTAAAATCAGTTATAACTATGGAAGAAATGAAATCGATAATAAGTATAATAAACAATGATTTTGAGAAGATTTATAAAGATAACTCTAGAATTTATGTATTTAGAAAATTAGGGGTACCTTTTGTGATTGGATGTATAGATTATAAGCAGGTAATACTTGATAAAGAACTTATTAAAATAATTGAAATAGATATTATGAGAGAGATAAGTGAAATGAGTAAAAATTTAATAATATAATTTATAATATGAATATTTTAAAATTATTTAAAATATTCAGAAAAAACATTGACAAATACAAATTTGATATGTAAAATAACGTATTAACAAAAGAATATTGATTGTAGAGGTCGCGATATTTATCAGTACCAATAATGAGGTAAGCACAATGACTTATTGGGAAAGGAACTATCGCCGAAGGATATAGCTTAAGCTTTAAGGCTATAATCCTGGGTATGCATAGAATATATGTATAACTGTCACAAGGTAAATTGTGTTGAGCTACATTTGAGGAATAGATAGTATTTTATATTAGTATAATTATCCCCCCTTAAGTGATGACTTAAGAGGGGATTTTTTATATAGAAAACTAAAATGTCCTGTAGCAACCTCAAAACATCAAAATATGGGAGGTTATGCAAATGAAATTACAAGGAACAATGTCTATTAGAGAAAATCAGCTTTATATAGGAGGTGTGAGTTGTGAAGAGCTTAAAGAAAAATATCAAACACCCTTATATATATTTGATGAAGAATTAGTTAGAAATAATTGCAGAGAATATGTAGATAACTTTAGAGTTAATGAAAGTGGTAATAGAGTTGCTTATGCAGGTAAAGCTTTTTTACCAATGCATATGTGCAACTTGATAAACGAAGAGGGATTGTATCTTGATGTAGTATCTGGAGGAGAATTATATACAGCGCACAAGGTTGATTTCCCAATGGAAAGAATATTATTTCATGGAAATAATAAAACGATAGAAGAAATAATTATGGGTGTAGAGTTTGGAGTAGGAAGATTTGTTGTAGATAATTATTATGAATTAGATATATTAGAAAAAATTTGTGAAGAAAGAAATACAAAGCAACTTATATACTTTAGAATAACTCCAGGGATAGAGGCGCATACCCATGACTATATAAAAACAGGTCAAATTGATTCTAAATTTGGATTTACATTATCAAATGGAGATTTACATAGTGCGATAGAGAATATGAAAAATTATAAAAATATAGAATTAGTAGGAATACATGCACATATAGGGTCTCAAATATTTGATGTTGAACCATATCTAGATGAAGTGAAAATAATGATGAACTTAGTAAAAGAAATTAAAGAAACATATAATATAGATATAAAAGAAGTTGATTTAGGTGGAGGTGTAGGAGTTTATTACACTGAAAAAGATGAACCTAAAACTATACAGCAATTCTGTGAAGCTATAATAAAAAGATCAAATAAAGTATGCAGAGAAATAGGAATAGATACACCTATTTTAATAATAGAACCAGGTAGATCAATAGTAGCGAATGCAGGAAGTACAATATATACAGTGGGGTCTATAAAAGATATAAAAGATGTAAGAACTTATGTAAGTGTAGATGGAGGAATGACAGATAATATAAGACCTTCACTATATCAAGCAGGATATGAATGTGCAATAGCCAATAAAATGGGCCAAGAAAAAAATAATCAAGTAACAATAGCAGGTAAGTGTTGTGAAAGTGGGGATATACTTATAACAGATGCAGATATTATGGATATAGAAAGTGGGGACATACTAATAATGTCTTCAACGGGTGCATATGGATATTCTATGTCATCAAATTATAATAAAATAACAAAACCAGCAGTTGTATCTGTACAAAATGGAGAAGTTAAATTAATATGCAAAAGACAGAGCTATGAAGAACTTTTAAACTTAGAATTGTAATTAGAAAAATTTTTAATAGTTGATGCGACATATGACAATACATAAGCGCATCAGCTATTATTTTTATATATAAAAATTATTAAAATTAATTATAGTTTTTAGATGTATTTATAAAATCTAATATATCTTGATATAATTCTTTTGCATTATTATAGCCTTCATTATATAAATCAGTAAGTTTATCAATATTTTTTTCAACTTGACTAACTTTAACAGGGTTCTTTGGCCTAATAACAAGAACATCTCCACTTTGAGATAATTTATTTATTAAATCAAGACTTTTATTATAGTTGATATGTCTACTTTCAATAGCTTTAATAAGTTTTGGATATTTTTTATACTTTCGTTTTACAACTGAAGTAAATTTTTGTTTATTTTTTCTATAGGTAATGTCTCTAGTTAATACAACTATATTTTTTTTATAACCTTGATTTAGAGAATACTCTAATGGTATAGAATCAGAAACACCACCATCAACTAGCTTATAATTATCTATTTCAACTATATTTGCAAACATAGGTATAGAGCAAGATGCTTGCATATAAATAATTTCTTTCTTTAAATCTGTTAACTCAAAATATTCTGGGGTGCCTGTTTCGCAGTTTGTTGCAACTACTACAAACTTAGTATTGGATTTATTAAAAGTATCATAATCATAAATGTTTAGTTCATTGGGTATTGTGTTAAACATAAAATCCATACCAAATATTGAACCTGTTTTAATTAAATTACTAAAGCTTAAATAATTTTTATCATTTATATAATCTACAGTAGCATGATATGCTCTTTTAAATTGTTTTGATAAATAAGAAGAGGCATGGCAACTCCCAGCGGAAACTCCAATTGCTATATCAACTTCTATATCTTTTTCTATAAAAAAATCTAACACTCCAGCAGTATAAATTCCTCTCATACCGCCACCTTCTAATATTAATCCTATTTTACTCATAACTATCCTTTCTAAACTTTAACCTTGTTTATATATAAATTAAATAAATTGTATAGTTTTAAAACTATTATAGTTCAAGGTATTTATACTGTCTAGTTGTGAAGGGTAGACAAGTAATTAATGTATGGTAATATAAGTATATTAATTTTACATTAATAAAAACTGCACCTGAGGAGCAAATAGAAGATGATCAATAATGTAAATAAAAGTACTTACAATGCAAATTTATATACAAAGTCAAATATAAAACCTAATGAAGAAAATAAACAATTACAAAATAAAACTCAAAATATAGTATCTGAAAATTTTATAGGAAAAATTAAGGAAGAACTAAAAAATATAGAATTAATAGCTATAAAGATAATTAAAGGTGAAAAATTGAATCCAAAAGAGCAACGTCTTATAACTGAAAAATATCCAGATATAAAACAATTTGCAAATCAATCAAAAAAAGAAATGCAAGATATAAAACAACAATTAAAAAGTTGTAAAACAGATGAAGAGAGAAAACAAATAATATCTACTGCAATTAATAACATAAAAATCATGGGCAAAAAAGGAGTTCTTTCAGAACTCCAAGTTAAAATTAAAATAGAGGGTATGGAGGATGTTGAAAAATTTTCTAACAAAATAAATATAGAAACTAAGAAAGCAGATCGTATAGCTATAAAAATATTAAAAGGTGAAAAGCTAACTCCAAGTGAGCAAAAATTTATAACTGAAAAATATCCTGAAATAAAACAAGAAGCAGAACAATCAATAAAAGAAAATAAAGATTTAAAAACTCAACTAAAAAATTGTAAAACAAATGAAGAAAAACAACAAATAATATCTAAAGCTATTAATAACATAGATATTATGTTTAAAGAAGGAATTTTATCAACAACTCAATTTAAATTTAAAATGTTAGCTATAGAAAACTTAAAAAGAGAAAATGAAAATAAATTATTCAGTTTAAATCCATACATTTACATAATACCAACTTCATTATCACAGAATTTAACCTGGATTTTAATAACTATAGCAATAATAATTATAGGTTTATATATAATTTAATTTACAGAATATAAACCTATATCTAAAATATATTATCTAGGTTATACACAGGCAGATTTTGAAAGTGTGAAAACGTAAAGCAAGATATCCACAAAACACACAAAAATAATCAACATATACACATATATCTATCCTAAGCGACCTACAGATTTAAAAAGAAAGTCCGTATATACAAATAAGCAATGATATTTTGAAAGTTACAAATTTTGTAACACGGGAGGTTATTTATGGGATTTTCAGAAAGCACAAGTAAAACAAAAATACTTTTAGAGTCGGGAACTAATGAACTTGAAATTATGGAATTTACCATTGCAGGTGAATTATTCGGTATAAATGTAGCAAAAGTTAGAGAAATTATGATAGCGCAAGATGTAAAAAAAATGCCTAACTCACATGAAGTTGTAGAAGGTGTATTTAAACCAAGAAATGAAATTATAACAGTAATAGACTTAGGTAAATATTTAAATCTTCCTAAATCAGATAACTCAACTACTGATATTTTTATTGTTACTCATTTTAATAAATTAAATTTCGCTTTCCATGTTGAATCAGTAGTAGGGATTGCGAGAGTATCTTGGGAATCAATAAAAAAACCTGATAGAGTTATATATGGTGGAGATGAAGGTGTTGCAACAGGTATAGCAGAATACCAAGATAGACTTATAACTATTTTAGATTTTGAAAAAATTGTTGCAGAAATAAGTCCGGAGTCAAGCATCCAATTTGAAGCTATAGAAAGATTAGGGGAGCGTAAACAAAACGATAAAACAGTTTTAATAGTAGAAGATTCAATGTTACTTTCTAAAATGATTGTGGAATGTTTACATAAAGCTGGGTACAAGAGTACAATCAAAGTAGATAATGGACAAGAAGCATGGGAGTATTTAGAAGAAGTTAGAACTTGTGGAGATCCAGTTAAAAAGCATGTTTCTTGTATAGTATCAGATATAGAGATGCCTTTAATGGATGGACATAGGTTAACAAAACTTATAAAAGAAGATAGTATACTTAAAGAAATTCCTTTAATATTATTCTCTTCATTAATAAGTGAAGAAATGCGTATCAAAGGTAAATCAATTGGAGCAGATGAACAAATAACTAAGCCTGAAATAGCTAATCTTGTTAGCATAATAGATAGATTAACAGAAAACTCAAATTAAATTTAAATAAAAAAATAGGTACAGCAATGCTGTATCTATTTTTTTTATTTAAAGTAGAAGCTTAAGTTAGATATCTTACGATAATAATAGATAAATAGACTATTTATTAAATAAAACCATGAATATGGATTATTATAGTTAAAAAAGCATTAAAAATTTATTTTTTTATAAAAAAATATTTATTTATTTGTAGACAAATGAAGAAATACATACTACCATTACAAATAAATGGTAAAAATTGTTATTATTTTAAGAATAAACAACATATGGGGGGAATAACATTGGAAGCAACAGTTTTAAATAGGGAAGAGAATAGAAAAGAATCGACATTGGGATTAAATTCCATGAGTCTAGAAAAAGAATTCTTAAAATCAAATGAAAGTAATTTTAATGTATTATTAGAAAAAGTTTCATTACTACATGAGTCTTTAAATGATAAAGGATTAAATCCTAAATTTGAAGTTGATAAATTTTCATATAATGATATTTTAAAAGATATAGTTATACCAGAAAAAGGGGAATCATCTGAAAAAGTATTCGAAGATTTAGCAGAACTATTTGAAGGAAGCATAAGAACTCAGTCTCCTTATTCTTTATTCAATATGGTTCCATCGCCGCTTATAGATACAGTTGCAGCATCAACTATTACGCAATTATACAACACTAATAGTTTGATGGATTCATTTGGGGGAAAAGTATTATTATTTGAACAAAAAATAGCAAGAATGATAGGAAAATTAGCTGGATGGGATAACTCTTATGGGATATCTTGCAATGGGGGGAAATTAACACTTTTATATGCTGTAAAATCAGCAATATCAAAAATAAATCCAAACTCTAGAAATGAAGGTATAGACCCAAATTTAGTAGTTTTAACTAATGAGTCATCACATTATTGTGTTGAGCATGTATGCTCTATATTAGGAATGGGTTCTAATAATTGTATTAGAATAGAGTCCGAAGATGGATGGAAAATGGATAGACAAAGTTTATTAGATACAATTGAAGAGCAACATAAAAAGGGGAAGAAGATAGCTGCAATTATATGTGCAGGAGGGACAACAATAAATTTTGCATGTGATGATACAGTAGGAGTATACGATAGTGTAAAAGATTTATTTGAAAAAAATAATAAAGATTATTTCCCATATTTCCATTTAGATAGTGTTATTGGATGGTTATGGCTTAATTTTATGGGATTAAGTGAAGATGAATGGAATGAAAAAGTATCAGATGAAAAAATTAAAAGTAAAATTAAACAAGTAGTTAAACGCATAGAAGGAGTTTCTAAATTTGATTCCTTCGGTGTTGATATGCATAAAAATGGACTATGTCCGTATTCTACTAGTATGTTTGTATCAAAGACAGATGATAATTTCGATTATTTAAATGATGGTAAATATTCGTATGGAGAATCAGATTATGAATTTGGAAACTTCAGAGCTTATAGATATACTTTCGAAAATTCTAGACCGGCAACAGGTATTGTAACATCATGGGTAGCTATGAATAGACTGGGAAGAGAGGGCTTCCAAAATTATTTAGTAAAGCTACATTCTATGAGTGAAGAATTAAAAAATAAATTAGAGGAAAATGAAAGAATATCAATTATCAATAACTCGCTTGGGTGGGAGATTGTATTTACTATAGATTTTAATAAGATTGAGACTTTGTTTAATGAGAGTTATGAAAATATTTCAAAGGTATTTATGCAATACTGTTGGGATCAGGTAAATGCTGGAGAGGTTATACCATTAATAAGTATAGTACCTGAATATAAGGTATATCCTGGAGATAAAAACCATACTGCATTTTTAATTTTCCCAATGTCTATGTATTTGGACAATGAAATTATAAATGAAATTGTTGATAAACTAGATGCTACTATAACTAGATTTGAAGAAAAAGTATTATCAAAACAAATAAAAGTTGGACAAGTTAACTTTGAAAAACCGATAAGATAATACATGGGGGGATAGGGAATATGAGTAAGAAATATATAAATACAATTCCAGAAGATGCTTTTAGTTTTATTGATAAAGAACTATTGAAAAAAGATAATGTAATTAACTTATCAATAGGTAATCCTATAGATCCTCCTGATGGATCTATATTAAATAAATTAAATAAATATATTTTAGATGAAAACTCTCATGGATATGGATTTACAGATAAAGATACAGAAAAAGAAGTTAAGAAATCTATATCAAATTACTATAAAAGACGATTTAATGTTGATTTGAATCAAAATAAAGAAGTAGAAATATTAAATGGAACAAAAGAAGGAATATATTATTTGCTTTCATCTATGATTGATGAAGGCGATAAAGTTTTGATTCCTTCTCCGTCATATAGTGTATATATGAACATTGTACATTTAATAGGTGGAGAGTCTGTATATTTTCCATGTGATAGAGAAAGCTTTGTTCCAGATTTAGATTCTATAAAAGAACAAGATTTAATAGATGCAAATGTAATGGTTTTATGCTCTCCTGGAAATCCGACGACGAAAATATTACCAAAAGAATTTTTACAAAAAGTAATAAATCTAGCTAAGAAATATAATTTTAAGATAATACATGACTTGGCGTATGGAGAACTTTGCTTTGGCTGTAATGATGTTACTAGTATACTATCCTTACCTGATGGAAATAAAGTATCTGTAGAACTATACAGTTTAAGTAAATCATGTAATGTGGCTGGCTGGCGTATAGGTTTTGCATTAGGAAATGAAGAAGTATTAAGAAATGCAAAAGCTTTAAAATATAATGTTGATTTTGGTACATTTATACCTTTTCAGAAAGCAGCCATAGATATGATTGATAATATGGAAGTTTACTCTTCATATCAAGCCAAGATATATGAAGAAAGAATAGAATATTTTGTATCGGAACTTAATCGAATTGGATGGAATGTAAGCAAACCAGAAGGATCTTTCTTTATATGGGCAAAGATACCCGAAAAGTATAATTACATGAAGGATACAGAATTCGTAAGTTATGTTTTAGATGAGACGGATGTATTAGTATTACCAGGGAGTGGATTTGGATACGGTGGATCTGGATATGTAAGAATAGCTTTAGTAGAAAATATAGAATTTTTAAAGAAAGCAATATTAGGGTTAGAAAAATTAGGGCTTAATGAAAAGAAAAATGATATTTGTGTATCATAATAGATTTAATAATTTTAAAACAAATGTTATAACTTAATATGAAATAAATAGGGTAACGTTATTTGATTTTATTGAATAAGATACAAAGCAAATATATTTATATTAGCTGACTCCTAGATTATAGGAGTCAGCTATTTTAAATTGTATTACGTAAAATTAATATGAAATTTAAAAAGGAGATTAATATGGATAAGACACAAGAATTATTAGCACATGAGTCTATAGGAAAATTACTAATAAGATATTCTATTCCTGCAATAATAGGAATGCTAGTAAATGCACTTTATAATGTTGTAGATAGAATGTTTATAGGAAATATACCTGATGTAGGACAGCTAGCTACAGCTGGCATTGGTGTTACTATGCCAATAACAACTATTTTAATAGCATTTGGGATGCTAGTTGGAATAGGAGCTATTACGAATATATCCATAAAGTTGGGCGAAGGAAAAAGAGACGAAGCAGAAAATGTACTTGGAAATTCAATAACTTTGTCTGTGATAATTGGATTAATTTTAATGATTATAGGTATAGCATTTGGAGATACAATATTGATTTTATTTGGAGCTAGTGATAAGTCATTGCCTTATGCAAAACCATTTATAAATATAATACTTTTAGGATCGGTATTTAATATACTTGCATTTACACTAAATAGCACAATAAGAGGAGATGGAAACCCAAGATTAGCGGCTATTATAATGTCTGTTGGTTGTATTTTGAATATAGTTTTAGATTATATTTTCATATTTAAGTTTAACATGGGAATTGAAGGTGC
The DNA here is from genome assembly GCF_051657365.1 of Paraclostridium sp. NCBI lineage: Bacteria > Bacillati > Bacillota > Clostridia > Peptostreptococcales > Peptostreptococcaceae > Paraclostridium > Paraclostridium sp. Next base: position 11,683 of record NZ_JBOFKN010000205.1, on the reverse strand, counting down.
GGCTATTGCTACTGTAATTGCTCAGACTGTTACAGCAGTATGGGGAGTAATGTATTATGTAAGAGGTAAATCGAATTTAGAGTTAAATAAAAAATATTTAAAACTAGATATAAATATAGTTAAAATTATATTTGCAATAGGTATGTCTGCATTTTCAATGCAAATAGCAGCAAGTTTAGTTCAGATCATTAGCAATAATGCATTGAAATTATATGGTGGAGATTTAGCTATAGGAGCTATGTCAACTATAACTTCTATTATGTTGGTGTTCTTTATGCCTGTTTTTGGTATTAGTCAGGGATCTCAGCCCATTATAGGATTTAATTATGGAAAAAAACAATATGATAGAGTAAATAAAACATTTAATATATCATTGATATATGGAATAGCTATTTTAACTTTAGGATGGGGAGTTATAAATTTATGGCCAGAAACGCTAGTTACAGCATTTAATAGAGATAAGGAACTAGTTGCAGTAACGATAAATGGTCTTAAAAAATATTCATTAATGATGCCACTAGTACCTATATCTATATTAGGATCAAATTATATTCAATCTATAGGTAAAGCTAAAAAAGCAATAGTATTAGGATTGCTTAGACAAGTTATAATATTAATACCTATGATTATAATTTTATCAAAATTCATTGGTTTAGACGGTGTTTGGTACGCACAGCCAATATCGGATTTTATTGCAATAATTATAACCTGGGTAATTGTAATTAGAGAATTTAGAACATATAAAAAATCTTCGCAAAAATCTAAAGTTAAATTTGAGATAGAGGCTTAATTAAAACATATTTATAAAAAGTGTAGATAATATATATCTACACTTTTTATATTGGTAAAAAATAAGATTATATATCTGATATAATATCAAAATGGTAAAATTTTACTTTTTACGACAAAATAAGACGCTAGGTGTCTTAGATTAAGAGTATTATTAAATATTATAATAGAGTTTTTGTGTACTGATATAAATTAAAAAATTAGGGATAATAGGCTTAAGAATGTTGGAGAGGCAGATACAATTAATATACATAAATGTTAAGGTGTTATTAATCAATGTGATTTTTATAATGGAAAGTGATTATAAAACGAATTTAGACAGAGCATGCTATATTATATACAAAAAAATAAAATTAACCTTAAAAGTAATACTTCAACAATAAATTATAATTGAAGCGAAAAGTAAGATGTAAAATTATATCTAATAAAAAATAATTACTAAATTAATATTTTACATAAAATAAGGAGGAGTTTAGTTGCATGAGGTTAATAGAATTATTTTTTTTGTTATTAAAAAGTGAGCGGTTATCTACAAGAGAAATTGCACAGCATTTTAATGTATCTATAAAAACTATTCAAAGAGATTTAGACAAATTGACAGTATTAGGGATTCCAATTGTCATTCATAGAGGAATAAATGGTGGTATTGAAATAGAAAAAACATATATGCTAAAAAAAGGAGTAATTAATAATTGTGAGTTTAAATTTTTAATGTTATCGCTACATATAGGTGAACATATTGTACAAAATTCAGTTTTTGAAAATCTAATAAAAAAAATGTTATTAGTAAGTGGAGAGAAAGTAAAATCACAAATTAAGGAATTTGAAGAATATCTTATAATAGATATTTCAAATGAAAAAATTGATTTGAAAAATGAGTTATATAGTGAAATTACATATTGTATAAAAAATAAGAAAATTATAGAAGTACATTTAGAATCTAAAATTTACAAGATAAAACCAATAAAATATATTTTAAAGGAAAATGGAATTCATTTATATTCTAAGTTAGAAGATAAGTTTATACTAATACCTATTAATAAAATAAAGTATATAAATGTATTAAATCAAATTTTTCAAGATGAATTTATTGACTACATAGATAATAAGGAAAACATAGAAATGATATGTAACTATTAGGGAGATGATTATGGATAGCTGGATTTATGAATTAGACAAGATTGACACTCCAATATGGACAAAGTATAAAAATAAAAAAATATATTTAAATAAAAGTTTTAATTTAAATATTGAATTAGGAATGATACAACAATTAATAGAAGATGAAAGTATAGGATATAAAGGACCAATTACTTTACAAGAAAAAAGTTACAATAAATTAGGAATGAAAATATCTAAAGATAATATTTATATAGGCGTGTTGATTCCTACATTAGATATTGAAAAATGTAAAAATGCATCATGTATGTTTAATTTACTTATAGATAGTATTCCAGAAATTATATTTTGTAAGGATATAAATTTAAATTACACTATAGTAAACAAAGAATGTGAAAAATTTTATAATGATAGAGGCGTTTATGATCTTATAGGCAAAACTGACTTAGAGTTTGATATGAACAAGCAGTTTATAAATACATGTAGAGAAAATGATAAAGTAGTAATGAACAATAAAAAAGCTCTTTATATAGAAGAGAAGGTTCCCATACCAAATAGTGATGAATTTGCTATATACCAGACTATAAAGACCCCTATTATAGATAAGTATGGAAACTTACATGGACTTATAGGGTCTGTGAGAGATATATCACAACAAAAAAAGATAGAAGATAAATTAAGATATTTGAGTTATAGAGATATACTTACAGGACTATATAATAGAACCTATTTCGATGAAAAAATAACTGAAATAAAAAAGTGTGAAAAATTTAAATTAGGATTAGTAATAGGGGATATAAATGGGTTAAAAAAAGTTAATGATACTTTGGGGCATATAGATGGAGATAAATTTATAAAAAAAATTGCTGACATATTAGCTAGGTGTTGTGGCAGTAATGATTTAGTATTTAGATGGGGTGGAGATGAATTTATAACATTATTATTTGATGCAAATGAAGATAAATGCAAAAAATATATATACGATGTTAATAATGCTTGTGAGAATGAAAGGTATAAAAAATTTAAAATAAGTATATCTCAAGGTTATGCCATATTTGATGAAAATCAGGATATTGATAGTATTATAAGACAAGCTGACTATATGTTATATAAAAATAAAGATTTAAATAAAAAATAAGCATAGTATTAAGACAATGAGAGAACCGACTAAGTAGAAACTTAGTCGGTTTTATTTTAATTAAATAGTAAATTATTGAGGGAGAGATAAATGGAAAATATAGATGGAATAATAAAAGAATTACAATATATATTAGGTGAACTATATTGCAGATATGGGCTTGAAGAAGAAATAGTTTTATTAAGTCAACTTTTAGACAAATTGATATATATTAAAATGAAAGAAAAAATTAAAAATAAATTATGACCATATAAATTGAGATTAACATAAAAGGTATTGATAAAATAAAATGGAATTTTATATTTTAGGGAGGGATAGATATGAAAAAAATAAAAGTTAGCTTAGAAGTAGAACTGATAAACATTATATTATACACAAGTAAACACGGTGATATATGTAAAAATATAATCGGATTTTCACCAATCATAGAAACTAATAATATGTATACTAATGAAATAAAAAATTATTTTGGAAAATTTAAAAATCATAAAATATATAATCAAATAGAGGAAATGACTCAAAACGGATTTTTTTTAGGAAGGCCTATAGAACTGGCATTATCTATAGATATGTTAAATGATTTTAAATCTAAGTATGAAATATCAAATACTTCAGTAGAAATGAGTGGAGGTCAAAAAAATATTGATAAATTAATTAAATTATTAAAACGATTTGAAAAAGAAACAGATTTTCAAAACTTTATTCCTAAAATAAATTCTTATTATGTTCCAAGTATATTAAAAATAAATAATCATTTAAATAAATATCCATTTATTGAAGCAACAGAAAAGTTTTATGGAAGTACAAATATTAATTATAATTTTATTGTTAGTAATTTGAGTAAAGGTAATTTTGGTATTGGTTTTAAAAATAAAAATAATAAAATTGATATTTATACTGTTTTTACATTAGATTGTATAAGTAAAAATGAGGATGAAAATGAATTGAATAGAGGTGCATTATCTTGTAATACTATTTTTCATGAACTTAGCCATCCTATAATAAATCCCATAACTGAAAAAAATAAAAAACTAATAAACCAATATAAATCTGCATATGAATATTTAAAAACATATAAAACTCCTTTCTCAGGATATGCAGATTGGGAGGAATGTGTAAATGAACACATTATAAGAGCTTTTTCTATAATGATGACGAGAAGGTATAGAGGAGATTATTATGCAGATAAACATTTAAAGCATGACTATGATTTAGGGTATAAATATATACCCAATCTTATAGATAAATTACAGGATTATGAAAAAAATAGAGATAGATATAAAAATATAGAATGTTTTTATGAAGAACTTATTTTAACATTTTCACAGATTTTGTAAATTTAATGTAACTAAAAGTAGAAAAAATAGATATACAATTATATTAAAGGAAGTCGGAAATTTTAAAAGGGGAAAATAAAATGAATAAGAGTGAAATAAGAAGGCAGATAAAAGAAGATTCAAGAAAACAGTTAGAAGCAAATAAAAAAATATTAATGTTAGCTACTTTAATAGTTACACTAATTTCAGCCGTACCGCAATTTGTAAGCGAACTTTTTATAACATCATATAAAATCGATATGATAATAAGTATTTTAACAATTATTATCGGAACGCCTTTAACACTAGGTTTTATGATACTAACATTAGATTGTACAAAAGGCAGAGATATTAAGTTAAATGATTTATTGAAAGGATTTGATAGACTCTATCAATCATACTCAACATCTTTATTACAATTGCTTATAATTTTTATACTAACAGCTCCACTAGTAGCAATTCCTATTGTTTTATCAAAAGATAGTTTTTCAGCTATGGTTATAGTATCTAGTATAATAACAATATCAGGTTTCTTTTTCTCAATTATATTGTCGCAAGTAGAATATGTAATTGCAGATAAAGAAGATATAGCACCTATAGAAGCAATAAAAAAATCTATAATTATTATAAAAAATCATATAGGCGAATACATAGTATTAACGTTAAGTTTTATAGGGTGGGTAATTTTAGTTGGAATTACATTTGGAATAGCTTATATTTGGGTAGGTCCATATATGCAACTATCATATGCTAATTTTTATGAGTATGCAAAAGAAGATAAACTAAATAATTATAAAAAAATAAAGAAACACAATCCATTAATAGGATTATTAATAGGGGTGTTGTTATGTGGATATGTATTATTTGAACATAAGGCGGTAGAGGTAGTTTTAACACCTAAAGTAGTAAAAGAAGTTTTAAAAGAAAATAACTTAAAACTTATAAGCACAAATGAAGCATCATCTTACTATATATCAGATGAAGAAGGTAGGGCTTACAATATAAAAGATGACTATGAAGGTTTGAGCATGTTAAGTAAATATACAGTGATAGTAAAAAATCATCCATTAGACTCTGAAAAGGGAGATAATATAGAATCAACAGTTATATATATGATAGTTGAGGGAGATAAAATTTTAGGAATAAGTTGTGAACCATATGACTCTAAAGAAAAAGCTGATATTTATAGACCTATTCCAGGTAATTATGATATAAAAGGAAATAAGTTATAAAACAAGGATATAAATAATAAAAAATATTCAAAAAAGTAAATTGAAGTATTGTTTGAAATGTAATAGATATTTTTGATTTTAATATAATTGCTTAATAAAAAACATCCTTATATATAGGATGTTTTTCATTAAGTAAATCTACAAAATAATACAATATTCTACAAAAATAAAATGAAATTATATTTTTTATAAAATATAAATGATATAATTTATTATAAATAATGAATTGAATTAGTTGTAGGAGGTAATTATTATGTCTTTAAAATCAAGAAAAATTGCAATAATAGGGACTGGACTGGTAGGTTCTAGTTGTGGATTTGCAATAGTGAATCAATGTGTATGCGATGAACTTTTAATGATTGATATAAATGAAGAAAAAGCGAAAGGGGAAGCTTGGGATTTAACTCATGGTGTTGAGTATATGTCTCAGAGAACTAAAGTAAGACAAGGAACATATGATGAATGTGGTGATGTGGATATTATAATATTTACTGCTGGAGCAGCTCCAAAACCAGGACAAACTAGATTAGATACACTAGACGTTAGTGCAGCTATATGTAACTCAGTTGTAAAAGAAGTTATGAAATCTGGATTTAATGGAATATTTATAATAGCGTCAAATCCAGTTGATATAATTTCATATCATATATGGAAATTATCAGGATTACCAAAGAATCAAATAATAGGTACAGGAACTACGATAGATTCAGCAAGATTAAAGAATTTTTTATCACAACACTTAAATGGGATTGACCCAAAATCTATACATGCTTACTCAATGGGGGAACATGGAGATTCACAAATGGTTCCTTGGTCAAATGTAAGTGTTGCAGGTAAATCACTATTCAAGATAATAGAAGAAGATAAAAACCTAAAATCAGAAATCAACTTAGATGAGTTAGTAGAAAAAACAGCTAGAGCTGGTTGGGAAGTATACAATAGAAAAGGTACCACTTATTACGGTATAGCAGCTGCAGTTGTGGGAATTATTAAGTCTATATTTAGTGATGAAAAGAGAATTTTACCAGTGTCTTCTTTACTTGAAGGTGAATATGGTGAAAATGATGTTTATACAGGTGTACCAACTATAATAGGTAAAGATGGAGCTGAAAAAGTTTTTGAAATTGATATGACAAAAGAAGAAAAAACTAAGTTTAAAAATTCAAATGATATATTAAGACAATATTTAAAAAATATAGGTTATTAAAATAGATTGAAGTATAAATAAAGTAAGCATAGTAAATATAAATTAAAAAATTACTGTACTTGCTTTATTTATAACCTTTAATTCACGATATCGTGATATTAAGATTTTAAAGCAAACTTTCTTATAGCTTTTGCAACTCCTGATTCTGTATTAGGTGAAGTCACATATTGAGCAGCTTTTTTTACTTTGTCTATTGCATTTCCCATAGCTACACCAACACCTGCATACTCAATCATTGATAAGTCGTTTTCACTATCTCCAATACACATAATTTCATCTCTTTTTAAGTTATAATACTTAGCAAGTCGAGCTACAGCTTCTCCTTTAGAGCTACCTTTTTTCATTATTTCAAAATTATCATCCCAAGAAGAGACTATTTCAAGTTCTGGATTTAATTTTTTAAGTTCGCATTTTGCTCTCATTAATTTTTCTGTATCTTCTTTTTCTACACAAACTCCTTTTAATAATTCATTGGGATATAAATGACAAGCATCTGCTATATTATCAATTACTTTTAACTTTATTTTCTCATCATCTTTAAGCCTTTTATTTAAAACTTTATAAATATGATTCTCTGGGAGTTTGTTAGTTGAAACTATACCAAAATTAGCAGTTAAATAAGCATATAAATTATATTTAGAAGTTATATTTAAAAAATCATCAACTTCGTTACGATTTAGTGGATTACTATAAATCACTTCACCATCACTTCCACCGATAAAGGCTCCATTAGAAGCTATTATAGGAGTTTTTAAACCTATCTCATCAGAGTATAATTTAGCACAGTCATAAACTCTACCTGTAGTAATAGCAATATGAATGCCTTTAGCAATAGCTTCCTTTATAGCATCTTTATTTTCTCTAGAAATATTTTGTTGATCCATTAAAAGAGTACCATCCATATCTATGCATATTAATTTTATATTCATAAAAAAATACCTTCTTTCTCAATAATTAATTTAAATTTTTATAGTTTTCATTATAGTACTTTAAGATAAATAAGTTAAATAGTAAAAATATATGATAATTATAGGGAAAACTTATAGTAAGGTATATGACGTATTATATTTGCAAGGTTTTAATTAACATGCGAATTAATGTAAAGTTTATATATTTCAAAATATAATGAAATAAACGTTTTCTGATTGTGCGTAATATGCGAGGGTATAGATTTATATGTACAAGCAATTGATGTACAAAAAATTTAGGAGGTGTTTAAGGTGAATAAAAATCTTGAAGAACAAAGGAATAGAACAATTGGTATAGGGCCGAATAAGTCAAGAAAAGTGAGAGCGGCAAAAGTTGATAAAACAGCAATAAGTCCATACAATCGTTATTGTGATGGTTATGGAATGCCAGGTGCATACGGAAATGGATATGTTTCAGTGCTTACAGTTTCAGTTGGTACAGTAAAAAAAACAGATGACTTTTTATTAGACGGGATAGTTTCATACGATAGAGCGGAGATAAACGATGCATATGTTGGACAAATAAATATGCTTACAGCATCATCTTTCTGTGGGATAGCAGGACAAGTATGGGGATATGATTTAGCAGCCCATGAATTAATAGCGGATGAAAAAGAAAAACCATTATTTGATGTTGAACAATATGATGGAACACCACTTCATGTATATGATGCAAAACCTTTATTAGAAGCAGGGATTGAATTATTTGGTACAGAAAAAAATAGACGTTTTACAACAGCTCCAGGGGCTCATGTAATATGTGCCAATAAAAGTGTTACATCTTATAGACCAAAAGAAGATAGACCTTTAAAAGATGGAGAATCTTACGGAGTTTGGTCATTTATAGCAATATCATTATCAAACGATAGAGATCATTGTGCGGATTTATTTATAGAGGATGCGGGACTTTGGACAAAAAATGATAATGAAGAAGATTTAAAAAAATTCTTAGAAGAGCATAGAAAAGCAGTGGCTTGGTCAGTTAAAGAATGTGGTAGAGATTCACATGTAGTCTTCGATAGAACTTACGTTGGATTTGCTTATACAATAATGAAACCAGGAGAAATAGGAAATGCATTAACTTGTGCTCCTTATGTAACTCTTGCAAGAGATGCAGTTCCTGAATGTGGATTTTCAAGTTTAAATAAATTAACACTTAATAATTGGTTAGACGAAATGGAATTTAAACCATTAACAGAATGTACTCAAAAATAATATTTCTAAGTACATTTTGTTAAGAGTTTAAATGGCAGAATGCACTTAAAGCTAATTTGTTTCATAAAATTAAATGAAATTTAGGAGGGCTATTATGAGCGATAAAAGCAGTAGCAAAACGGACAATAATAGCACTAAAAAGCTTGGTGTAGTTGCTTTAGCGGGCGTAGTTATAAGTGCTATGCTAGGTGGTGGAGTTTATAATCTTCCACAAAATATGGCTCAACATGCATCTGCTGGGGCAATTCTAATTGCATGGATTATAACAGGTATAGGGATGTGGTTTATTGCGAATACATTTAGAATACTTTCAGCAGCTAAACCAGATGTAACAACTGGTATATATGCATACGGCGAACTTGGTTTTGGTAAATTTACAGGATTTTTAATGGCATGGGGTTATTGGATTTGTAACTCTTTTGCCAATGTAGGATATGCAGTATTATTAATGGATTCACTTAATTATTTCTTCCCATCATACTTTACTGGTGGGAACAACTGGTTATCAATTGCATGTGGATCAATAGTACTTTGGATTATATATTTTGCTGTTTTATCTGGAGTTAAGCAAGCTTCATTTTTAAATATCATAGGGACAATCGGGAAGTTAGTTCCATTAGCGATATTTATATTAGTGTTAGCTGTATCATTTAAAGCTTCGCTTTTCTTTACAGATTTCTGGGGATTAAAAACAGTAGCATCAGTGCATGATAGTGCATTAGGCGGATTGATGCCTCAGGTTAAGAGCACCATGCTAGTAACCTTATGGGTATTTACTGGTATAGAAGGTGCAGTAGTTGTATCAGGAAGAGCTAAATCTCAAAAGGATGTTGGAAAAGCAACATTCTTAGGATTTTTAACTTGTCTTTTACTATATACAGCATTATCATTATTACCACTTGGGGTAGTTCCTCAAGGAACTGTATCAACAATGGCTCCGCCATCAACAGCAGCAGTTTTAATGTCTGTAATGGGTAAATGGGGTAGCATAATAATGAATGTTGGTGTTATTATAGCTATTTTAAGTTCATGGCTTATATGGACTGTTATGCTTTCAGAACTTCCATTTGCAGCAGCTAAAGGTGGAACATTCCCTAAAGTGTTTACAAAAGAAAATAAAAATGAATCTCCATCATTTTCATTACTTGCATCTACTATAGTAATGCAAATAATACTAATATGTGTTCATTTTACGGGAAATGCTTGGAACATGATGTTAAGTATAACAAGTGTTATGGCTCTACCTTGTTATATAGCTTCAACTTTATATCTATATAAAATAGCTTCAAAAGATGCTACTTATCCTAAAATATTTGCAAGTCGTACATATGCAGTTGTTACGGCTATATTAGGAACTATATATGGTATATGGTTGCTTTATGCAGCTGGACTTGAATACTTATTAATATCTCTTGTAATTTATGCAATAGGTATTCCGGTATTTAAAAAAGCTAGAAAAGAAACAGAGCCAAATAAACCTGAATTTACAAAAATAGAAAGATATGCAGCTATTGGGCTAATAGTGCTTGGTGTGATTGGGTTAATATACCTATTCAAAATAATGTGATTTAAATAAATTGATATAAAAATATAGAGTTTGCTTAAAGCAAACTCTATATTTTTATATTTATAGCTTTATAGTTATTTAAAATTAAAAAACTACATATTAATTAATATATTTATAAAGAGTTATGATTAAGATTGCATTACTTTTGTAACAACTTAAAGAATAATATGAAGGGAGGATATTACTATGAAAGTTATTTTAGAAAAGATGGATTGTAAATTATCTTGCTTTGAGGAATTAGGGCCTTTAGAATATTTTAAGCAATTCAATATATATCAAAATATACATTTAAGTAATAAGAATTCATCTATTTTAAATATAGAAAATACAAATCCTAAAATAGAATTATGTTCAACTAAAATAATAGATACTAAAATAACTGAAACTATTAAAGGTACTTCATTGGAAGGTCAATATTTAAGTGGTAAAAATTTAATAATAGTAGGTAATATAAATATGAGTTTAATATTAGAATATTCATCTAAGACTAAAAAAAATAAGAGTTTTACTAAAAAGGATATAAATAATTTTAATATGCCATTTAGTACATTTATAGTAATTCCATCAGATGTGTGCAATATAAAAACATTGAATTTAAGATATTTAATAGAGGATATTACTATAACCAAAATTACTCTAAATCAAATATTGGTAAGTGTAACTATGATAATTCAGTATCTAGATGAATATTAATAATTTTAATATAGAATTGTTAAAAAGAAAAAGGTGATAAAGTGAGGGTAATTAATGAATGTAGGGTGGATTTTCAATATAGATTGACTTGCACAAGTCCTTTAATAAGTCAGACAAATTTTAGTAATGTAGTTTCAACCGATATTGTAAGGAATATATTAAATATAGAAAAATTTGTAGATAAACCATGCACATATGCATTCGATATACTAACTTATAATATTGTCATATATAATATAAGTAATTATATTGTTAGTAATATATTTTTTAAAGACAATATTCCTAAAGGAACTTTTTTTATAGAAAATTCACTTCATATAAATAATATAAGAAAAAGATGTCTGAGCCCTGAAAAAGGATTTTATATAAACAAGATTAATCCTCAAAATACTATAAGTATAAAATTTAAAGTTAGAGTTTTACCACAATGTTTTTGTGA